>CAYNFN010000232.1:0-2387 GCA_964396485.1 uncultured Alcaligenaceae bacterium | reverse complement strand
GGGCGGCCTTAGCGGGGGCGGCCTTAGCGGGGGCGGCCTTAGCGGGGGCGGCCTTAGCGGAGGCGGCCTTCGCGGAGGCGGCCTTGGCGGAGGCGGCCTTCGCGGAGGCGGCCTTAGCGGAGGCGGCCTTCGCGGGAGCTGCTGTCTTGGTCTTGGTCTTGGCCTTCGCCATGTCTTCCTCTTAAGCGTCCAGCATTTCGCCGTTCGACTTGTAGATCCGCACGCGGCGGCCGTCGTCCAGCTGCTTTACGCCGACGCGGTCGGCTTGTTGGGTGGTCGGGTTGAACACCGCCACGTTGGAAACGTGGATCGGCATTTCCTTGTCGATGATGCCGCCGGTGGTGCCCTTCATCGGATTGGGCTTCTGGTGCTTCTTGACGCGGTTGGCGCCCTCGACCAGGACGTAGTCATCGCCGAGCACGCGCAGCACGGCGCCGCGCTTGCCCTTGTCCTTACCGGTGATGACGACGACGTTGTCGCCCTTGCGGATCTTGCGCATGATTGTTCCTTACAACACTTCCGGGGCGAGCGAGACGATCTTCATGAAGCGCTCGGTTCGCAGCTCGCGCGTCACCGGCCCGAATATGCGGGTGCCGATAGGCTCGAGCTTGGCATTAAGCAAAACGGCGGCGTTGGTATCGAACTTCACCAGCGAACCATCCTGGCGGCGCACGCCGCTGCGGGTGCGCACCACCACTGCGTGGTAGATCTCGCCCTTCTTGACGCGCCCGCGTGGCGCGCAGTCCTTGATGCTCACCCTGATGACGTCGCCGATGCCGGCATAACGGCGCTTGGAACCGCCCAGCACCTTGATGCACATGACGGAGCGCGCACCGGTGTTGTCGGCAACATCCAGCCTGGATTGCATTTGAATCATCTGCTTACTCGCTCTCCAACTTCGCCTGCCTCGTATTTCATCCTTCGGCAGACCCGTTTTGGAACCCGTCCGGGTCGGAAATCGGGGCGCAACGGACAAAGGCGTCCCGGGAAAAAGGCGCAATTCTAGGGAAAAAACTCCGCCCAGGCAAGGCTTTCAGACCTCTTCCTTGGCTTTCTCCACCAGTTTCACCACTTTCCAGGTCTTGGTCCGGGACAGCGGGCGGGTTTCCTCGATCAACACCAGGTCGCCCGGATGGAATTCGTTGCTCTCGTCGTGCGCGTGATACTTCTTGGAGCGGCGGACGAACTTGCCGTAAATCGGATGCTTGACCTTGCGCTCGACCAGGACGGTGACGGTCTTGTTCATCTTGTCGCTGACCACGCGCCCGGTCAGTTTGCGTGCATTGGTTTGCTGATTCTCGTTCATGACTGTTTGGCCTTCTCGCCGATCAGGGTGCGCACGCGTGCGATGTCGCGGCGCACCTTCTTGATTTCGCTGGTGTTGTTGAGCTGTTGGGTGGCAAGCTGCATGCGCAGCGAGAATTGCGCCTTGAGGAGCTCGTTGAGCTCCTTGTTGAGGTCGGCCGCGCTCTTGGCCCGGAGTGCACTCGCTTTCATCGCTTATCCCACCTGTCTGATTACGAACGTGGTCTGAATCGGCAGCTTGGAGGCGGCCAGCCGAAATGCCTCGCGCGCCAACGCCTCGTCCACGCCGTCCATCTCGTAGAGCACCTTGCCGGGCTGGATCTCCGCCACCTAATACTCCGGGTTGCCCTTGCCGTTACCCATGCGCACTTCCGCCGGCTTCCGCGAGATCGGTTTGTCCGGGAAGATGCGGATCCAGATCCGCCCGCCGCGCTTGATGTGGCGGGTCATGGCACGGCGCGCGGCTTCGATCTGGCGCGCGGTCAGACGGCCGCGGCCGACCGCTTTCAGGCCGTACTCGCCGAAGCTCACTTTGGCGCCGCGGGTCGCGACACCGGTGTTGCGGCCCTTCTGCTCCTTGCGGTACTTCCTTCTAGCGGGCTGCAACATTCCTGGCTCCTCGTCTTGCCCTCTTCTCCGGCTCCGGCGCTGGCGCCACCCCCGGCTGCTCGCCGCGACCGAGCACTTCGCCCTTGTATACCCATAACTTGATGCCGATCACTCCGTAAGTGGTCTTGGCCTCGGAAAAGCCGTAGTCGATGTCGGCACGCAGGGTATGGAGCGGCACGCGGCCTTCGCGGTACCACTCGGTGCGGGCGATTTCGATCCCGTTCAGACGCCCCGCGCTCATGATCTTGATGCCCTGCGCGCCCAGGCGCATGGCATTCTGGATCGCGCGCTTCATGGCGCGGCGAAACATGATGCGCTTCTCCAGCTGCTGGGCGATGGAATCCGCGATCAGCTGGGCATCGATCTCGGGCTTGCGCACTTCCTCGATGTTCACGTGGACCGGTACGCCCATCAGCTTCTGCAGTTCGCCGCGCAAACGCTCGATGTCCTCGCCCTTCTTGCCGATCACCACA
>CAYNFN010000231.1:0-5596 GCA_964396485.1 uncultured Alcaligenaceae bacterium | reverse complement strand
GGCCGAGGTCCTTGAGGGTCGCCTTTTCCAGGGTGAGACCGACTTCCTCGGCGATCACGGTGCCGCCGGTCAGGGTCGCGATGTCTTCCAGCATGGCCTTGCGGCGATCGCCGAAGCCCGGCGCTTTCACCGCGCAGGTCTGGAGGATGTCGCGGAGGTTGATGACCACCAGCGTCGCCAACGCTTCGCCGTCGACGTCTTCGGAGATGATCAGCAGCGGCTTGCCGGCTTTGGCGACTTGTTCGAGCATCGGCAGCAGTTCGCGGATGTTCGAGACCTTCTTGTCATGCAGCAGGACGTAGGGGTCTTCCAGTACCGAGATTTGCTTCTCCGCATTGTTGATGAAGTACGGCGACAGGTAGCCACGGTCAAACTGCATGCCCTCGACCACTTCGAGCTCGCTCTCCAGGCCTTTGCCGTCCTCGACCGTGATCACGCCTTCTTTTCCGACCTTGTCCATGGCGTCGGAGATGATCTTGCCGATGCCCTCGTCCGCGTTGGCCGAAATCGCGCCGACCTGGGCGATTTCCTTGCCGGTCGTGCAGGGCTTGGAGATCTTCTTCAGCTCGTCGACAACTGCGATCACGGCCTTGTCGATGCCACGCTTGAGGTCCATCGGGTTCATGCCGGCGGCCACGAACTTCATGCCTTCCTGCACGATCGATTGCGCCAGCACGGTCGCGGTGGTGGTGCCGTCGCCGGCGATGTCGGAAGTCTTGCTTGCGACTTCCTTCAACATTTGCGCGCCCATGTTCTCGAATCTGTCCTTGAGCTCGATTTCCTTCGCTACCGATACGCCGTCCTTGGTGATGGTCGGGGCGCCAAAGGAGCGCTCCAGCACCACATTGCGGCCCTTCGGGCCCAAAGTCACCTTGACCGCATCGGCCAGTACGTTGACGCCGGCCATAATACGTGCGCGGGCCGAGTCATGGAATTTGACTTCTTTAGCTGCCATAAGAATTTGCTCCTGAATGTAAGGGTGTGGAACTTTTCGAATTGACTCAGGCGGCTTCAACCACGCCCATGATGTCTTCTTCTTTCATTACCAGAAGTTCTTCGTCGTGAACCTTGACGGTCTGCCCGGAGTACTTGCCGAACAGGATCTTGTCGCCTTTCTTCACATCCAGCGGCCGGACCTTGCCGTCTTCAAGAATCTTGCCCTTGCCCACCGCAATGACCTCGCCCTGGTCGGGCTTCTCGGCGGCAGTGTCGGGGATCACGATGCCGGAAGCCGTCTTGCGCTCCTCTTCCAGGCGCTTGACGATTACTCGGTCGTGCAATGGACGGATTTTCATGTCAACTCTCCTCTTTTTTATGAACGAATAACGAGGCGAAAGCCTTGTTAGCACTCAATGCTTGCGAGTGCTAATAATAGGCGCACGCTGACAGGAATTCAAGGCCGAGGTTGATTTATCGCGACTAGACGCGCCCCGCATGCCATGAGCAAGTGCTCACAGTCACCGGCTTTGCCAATGTGGGCGGGGTCAACCCGGCTTACGGCCCGGGGCGGCATGCAGGCGGGTCAGTTCACGGAGAAGGGATTGCCGGAGATGCCGAAGCGGTAAACGGTCTTGCGTGACCCGCTGCCAGCGGGGGGGACCGGGGCGATCGGGCACGGCGGGGTGCGGGTGCCGTCCGGCCGCAGGGTCGCATCATCGGCCACGTCAGCCCAGATGCCACCGTGCACGGGCCGGAACATCCACATCAGGTAGCCGCGCCGTGCAGCGAGATTCAGCAGGTCTTGCGCGTCCGGCGCGTCGGACACCACGACTTGTTGCCCGTTGACGCCGTATGGGGAGACACCGAAGGCCTGTAGGCACTCGAGCGCCTCGCGCGATTCGGCCCCGGGACGTATGCAACCGACGCGCTCGGCACGCGCCACGTCCCACGCACCCAGCTCCCAGCCGGCCTCCATCGCCGCGCGATCGAGCGTGGCCAGATCGTCCCAACGATGATTCAACTGCAGCGCCGAACTCGGGATTGGGGTGTAGGACACGGTTTTGGCTTCTTCCACTTCGATGATCTTCTCCTCGATGAAGCCGTGCCAATGCAGGGTCAGAATCACCGGTGTGTCGGGACACGGTACCGCTGCCACCGTGATCGCAAACAGAGGCCGGTTGGCCGCGGCCATCCGATCGGAGATGGATTCCAGCAGATTCATTGATACCCTCCTTTCACAAGCGAATAGTGCGAAGCATTATTACTTGGGTCAAGCATCAAACGCGCCAGCATTTCGAGCAGCCACGGGCCAAGAGTGCTAGTACCGGCACGGGGTTGCAGCCTTCTTCCCGCATTGCCGAGTAACCGTGCATAAAGGTTCCAACTTGATCGAATCGGTAAAAGATGTCTTACTTCGTCCGATGACATCCCGCGCTTGCAGCTGCATTGCCCACGTCCGCACAATCCGAATTGACTAGCAACGACCAACTGCTGTCCCGCAGCCTGCTCGCGGTTTGGCACCCGTGCACGCAGATGAAGCACCACGAGCACCTGCCGTTGTTGCCGATCGCCCGCGGCGAAGGCATTTGGCTGGTCGACTTCGATGGCAAGCGCTACCTGGATGCGATCAGTTCCTGGTGGGTCAACCTGTTCGGCCACGCCAATCCGAGGATCAACGCCGCGCTCATCGACCAGCTCGGCAAGCTCGAGCACGTGATGCTCGCGGGATTCACCCACCAGCCGGTGGTGCAGCTTTCCGAACGGCTGTCGTCGCTGACCGGTTTGTCGCACTGTTTCTACGGCAGCGACGGCGCCTCGGCGACCGAGATCGCGCTGAAAATGAGCTTTCATGCGTGGCGCAACGGCGGGCAGCGGCGGAAAACGCAGTTCGTCAGTCTGCAAGGGAGTTATCACGGGGAGACACTGGGTGCGCTATCGGTGACCGACGTGCCGCTGTTCCGCGACACTTATGCGCCGCTGCTGCGAAACAGCGCGCTAGTGCCGACGCCGGACTGGCGCCTGGCCCAATCCGGCGAAACCCATGAAGACGTGGCACTGCGGGCGGCTCGCGCGCTGGAGGCGTACTTCGCCGAGCACCACGAGCAGACCGCGGCGCTGATCGTGGAGCCGCTGGTACAGGGCGCGAGCGGCATGGTGATGTACCACCCGCGTTACCTCAGCGAAGCCCGAGCGCTCTGCGACCGCTATCGGGTGCACCTGATCGCCGACGAAATCGCGGTGGGTTTCGGCCGCACCGGTACTTTCCTGGCCTGCGAACAGGCGGGCATCAGGCCGGATTTCCTCTGCCTGTCCAAGGGCATTACCGGCGGCTACCTGCCGCTGTCGGTGGTGCTGACGACCGAGGATGTCTACCGCGCCTTCTACCACGACGACCTCGCGCGCGGCTTCCTGCACTCGCATTCCTATACCGGCAATGCGCTGGCCTGCCGTGCCGCGCTCGCGGTGCTGGACATTTTCGAGGTGGATCGAGTGCTCGCAGGCAACCGCGAGAAATCGGCGCAGCTTTCGCGCCGCTGCGGCAAGCTTGCGCAGCATCCTGGGGTCAGGCACTTCCGCAACACTGGGATGATCTGGGCATTCGATGTGGCGAGCGATGACCCCGCATTCGCACGCAAGTTCTATCAGGCCGCGCTGGCGCGCGGATTGTTGTTGCGGCCGCTCGGCAATACCGTGTACTTCATGCCGCCGTACCTGATCGACGAAGAGAACATGGATTTCCTGGTCGAAGGTACCGGCGCAATTCTGGACAGTCTCCTCTGAGCACGGGATTCTCCTCCGCAGCCGCCTTTTTCCGTATTGATGAACGGAACGTAATGACGGCCCTCGGACGTTTTTCGCTGCTGCTGCTGAACTTCAAGTCATTGCGGCTTCGATTCGTTCCGGACGAGGAAACGCCCGCGGTGACGGTGTACGCCGAACCGGACCTGCCCTAGGGAAGCTCTGATCAGCATCGTCTTTTCGGGGCGTTGTGCGATAATCCCCTGCGTTTTCCGTGCCGCCTGTGAAAAACGCTCCCCTTAACGTCGTGGTCCTCGCTGCCGGCAAGGGCACACGCATGTATTCCCGTTTGCCGAAGGTCCTTCACGCGCTCGGCGGCAAGTCGCTGCTTGCTCACGTGCTGGACCGCGCCCGGGCGCTGCACGCCGGCCGCACCATCGTCATCTACGGCCACGGCGGCGATGCCGTGCCTGCCGGCTTTGCCGATCCCGAGTTGAAATTCGTCCTGCAGGAACCGCAACTCGGTACCGGTCATGCGGTACGACAGGCGTTGCCGCATTTATTGCCCGGCGGTACCACGCTGATTCTTTACGGCGACGTGCCGCTCACACGACACGATACGCTGGCGCGACTGGCATCAGATCCCGCGGGCCTGTCGCTGCTCACTGCGCTACTCGACGATCCGACCGGTTACGGCCGCATCTTGCGCGAAGAAGACGGCGCGATTGCGCGCATCGTCGAGGAAAAAGACGCGAGCGCGAAGGAAAAGAAGATTCGCGAGATCAGTACCGGCATGCTGTGTGCGCCGACCGCCAGGCTCGGTGAATGGCTTGCCAGGCTTACCAACCGCAATGCGCAGAAGGAGTACTACCTTACCGACATCGTGTCGCTGGCCATTGCCTCGAAGACCCCGGTAACGGCGGTGCATCCGGCCGATACCTGGGAAATTCTCGGCGTCAACAGCAAGGAACAACTCGCCTACCTGGAGCGGGTCTATCAGCTTGAATGCGCGCGCGATCTGATGCGCAAAGGCGTGACGCTGGCCGATCCGTGGCGTTTCGACCTGCGCGGCGAGTTGGTGTGCGGCCACGATGTTTCCATCGACGTGAACTGCATTTTCGAGGGCAAAGTGTCGCTGGCCGATGACGCGAAAGTGGGCGCCGGCTGCGTGCTGAAAGACGTCGAGATCGGCGCCAGCACCGTGATCGCCCCCTACTCGCACCTCGACGGCGTCGTGGTCGGCAAGCATTGCAGAATCGGCCCCTATGCCCGGCTGCGCCCGGGTACGCAACTGGCCGACGAGGTCCACGTCGGCAATTTCGTCGAGATCAAAGCAACTGAACTTGGCCGCAAGTCCAGGGCCAATCACCTTACCTATCTGGGCGATTCCACCATCGGACGCAACGTCAACATCGGTGCCGGCACCATCACCTGCAACTACGACGGCGCCAACAAGCATCGCACCGTGATCGAGGACGACGTGTTCGTCGGCTCAGACACGCAATTGGTTGCACCCGTCACCGTCGGCCGCGGCACCACTATCGGTGCCGGCAGCACCATCACCAGTAACACCCCGCCAGGCGAACTGACGCTGTCCCGCTCGAAGCAGGTTTCGGTACCCGGCTGGAAGAGACCCCGGAAGAAAGTAAGGAGTGAGGAGTGAGGAGTGAGGCGTCCAGGCCGATAGGGCAGCCGGCCCCGAGGCTCGCGGTGAGAGATTGTCTCCTCACCCCTCACCCCTCACCCCTCACGCCTTTCTAGCTATGTGCGGAATCGTAGGAGCCGTAGCGCGGCGCAACGTCGTTCCCATCCTGCTCGAAGGCCTGCGCAAGCTCGAGTACCGCGGTTACGACTCGGCGGGACTCGCGGTCGTCAACGGCGGCATGCACCGGCTGCGCAGCGTCGGCCGGGTAGCGGC
>CAYNFN010000230.1:0-7777 GCA_964396485.1 uncultured Alcaligenaceae bacterium | reverse complement strand
CCCTGCTCGCCGAGATTGGTGACCGTCACGGTGGCGTCGGTAAGCTCGGAGCTGCGCAGCGCGCCGCTGCGGGCGCGCTGTATCAGGTCCGAGAGCGCCTCCATGATCTCGGTGAGGCTCTTGCGCTCGGCGGCGTGAATTGCGGGTGCGATCAACCCCCCGCCGCGCAATGCGATGCCCACCCCGAGGTGCACCGCGGCCGCGGGCTTGAACCGGCCTTCGCTCCAGAACCCGTTCAGCTCCTGAAAATCCTTGAGCGACAGCGCCACCGCGCGCAGGAGGACGGCGGCGAACAACACCCGCCGTTGAACCGGCCGTTCGCGGTTGCTTCGCTCGAGCCAGTCGAGCGCAACCGAGACGTCGATGGTCGTGCCCAGGTAGTAGTGCGGAATCTCGCGCTTAGACCTGGCCATTGCGGCGGCGATCGCCTGGCGCATTGCCGCGGACTTGTCTTCGGGCACGGCCCGCGCCGATTCGGCGGCGCGCTCGACGTCGGCAAGCGAGATCACGCCGTCGGCGCCGCTGGCCGCAATGCGGTCCAGATCGACCCCGAGCTCGGCCGTCCGCCGGCGGGCGGCCGGCGAAACCTTTTCGCGGCGACCGGCTTGGACTGGCGCTGGCGCCGCGGCCGGAGCCGCTGGAGCCGCCGGCTGCGGCGGCCGCGCGGGGACATACGGTGCAAGCGGGGCCTCGGTCTCGTCGCGCAGCACCGCCAGCACGCCGCCGACTGGCACTTTCGTTCCCGGCTCGACGACAAGCTGGTCGACCACGCCGTCGTCCCAGATTTCGACTTCGACTGCGCCTTTCTGGGTCTCGACGACCGCGACCACGTCGCCACGCTTGACCTTCTGGCCGGGCTTCACGTTCCACTCGACCAGCGTGCCGTACTCCATGTCGGCGCCCAGCGAAGGCATGCGGAACTCAAGCATGGCTGAGCAGCTCCGAGGCGGCGCGGGCGATGGTCTCGGCCTGCGGCAGGACGGCATCTTCGAGGTGCTTGGCGTAAGGCACTGGCACCTCGCGGCTGCACACGCGCGCAACCGGCGCGTCGAGTTCGTAGAAGGCACCTTCCATGATGCGCGCGCTGACCTCGGCGGCGAGGCTGCCGCTGCGCCAGCCTTCGTCCACCACCACGGCGCGGTGAGTCTTGGCGACCGATTCGAGAATGGTATCGCCGTCGAGCGGGCGCAGTGATCGCAAGTCGATCACTTCCGCGCTCACCCCTTCCCCCGCAAGCAGGTCGGCCGCATGCAAGGTCTTGCCCAGGCTGCCGCCGTAGGTTACGAGCGTCACGTCGCCGCCTTGCCTGCGCACCGCCGCGAAGTCGATGTCCACCGCGCCGGCATCGGCAGCGAGTTCGCCTTCCAGGCTGTAGAGCAACGCATGCTCGAAGATGATTACAGGGTTAGGATCTTCCAGGGCGGTCCACAGCATCCCGCGCGCATCCTCGAGCGTGGCAGGAGCAACGACGCGAAGCCCCGGGACATGCGCGTACCAGCCTTCCAGGCTGTGTGAATGCTGGGCGGCAAGCTGCTGCCCGCCGCCCGTGGCCATGCGGATGACGAGCGGCACTTCGATCTGACCGCCGGACATGTGCCGCAGCGTGGCGGCGTTGTTCACTATCTGGTCGAGCGCAAGCAGGCTGAAGTTCACCGTCATCACTTCGACAATGGGCCGCATCCCGGCGATCGCGGCGCCGATGCCAGCGCCGACGAACGCGGATTCGGACAACGGCGTATCGCGAATACGGTCTTCTCCGAATTCTTCGAGAAGACCCTTGCTCACCGCGTAAGTGCCGCCGTAGCGCCCGACGTCTTCCCCCATCAGGAACACGCGGTGGTCGCGTTGCAGCGCTTCGCGCAAGGCGCCCCGCACCGCTTCGCGGTAGGTGGTTAGCGGCACTTCAGCCACCCTCCCGCAGGGCGCGGATTTCGGCGATGAACTCGTCGAGCCTGGCCGCGTGCTGCGGCGAACCCAGCTCGTGCTCGGATATCGCAAAGGTGGTGACCGGCGGCTTGCCGGCAACGGAAGCGATGTCCGTAAACGTTTTGACCGGGTCGCGACCGCCCATGGTACAGAAAGCGGCGAGCGCTCCAATTTCGCTGCGATGGCGGGCGAGGAAGCTACGTACCGGAGAGGACACGTGACCGACCCACACCGGCGTGCCGATCACGATCAGCGAGAAGTTACGCAGGTTCTGGTCGATCTGCCCAATCTGCGGCAAGCGCCCGAAGAGCGCCTCGAACCCGGAGCGCAGATACGCGAGCGCCCCGCGCCGCGAGCGCGGCTCGGTTATCTCGGCGATCGGGCAGCCCAGGCGTTGCGCGATCTCGGCGCCGACACGACGCGTGTGCCCGGTGAGGGAAAACACGACCACGATTGTGGGCTTCACGCGCTTGCCCTCTTGGGTTTCGCTTGAGTGTCTCGATGCGCAACCCGCGCATACACGTCGCGCTCCAGTTCCTCGACCGGCTCCAGCGTGCCGGCCTCGG
Organism: uncultured Alcaligenaceae bacterium; assembly: GCA_964396485.1. GTDB lineage: Bacteria > Pseudomonadota > Gammaproteobacteria > Burkholderiales > JACQAP01 > JACQAP01. The sequence goes on along the minus strand of CAYNFN010000230.1, from coordinate 5,285 downwards.
CGAAGGCGACCGCCTGCTCGATCTCGCGCGCGACTTCTGCCTCGATCGCCTGAAGGGCGGCGGCGTCAAGTTCCCCGCGGGCGGTCAGGCGATCGGTGAGTTTCCGGATCGGGCACTCTTTCTTCCACTTCTCGACCTCCGTCTTATCGCGGTACAGCTCGGGGTCGAACATGGAATGCGCGCGAAATCGATAAGTGCGAAGTTCGAGGAAGTATGGGACGCCGAGGCGGCGTATCGTGTCCGCCGCCTCCCTCACTGCGGAATCGACCGCCTCGACGTCCATCCCGTCCACGGCTGCCGCCGCAAGGTTGTAGCTTGCCGCCTTGGTGCACAGATCGGTGTCGGACTCGGAGCGCCAGAGCGCGGTGCCCATCGCGTAGAGATTGTTCTCGCAGAGGAACAGCACCGGCAGTTTCCACAACGAAGCGAGATTGAGCGTTTCGTGAAACTCGCCTTCGGCTATCGCGCCTTCGCCGAAGAAACACGCAGTCACGCGGCGACGACGTTGTAGCTTATCGGCCAGGGCGAGTCCCGCGGCAATCGGCAGGCCGCCGCCGACGATCGCGTTGCCACCGTAGAAACGCCGCGAGACGTCGAACAGATGCATCGATCCGCCCCGCCCCTTGCTGCAGCCTTCCTGCCGGCCGAACATCTCGGCCATGATGCGGCCAGCCGGCACACCGCGCGCGAGCGCGTGGCCGTGCTCGCGATAAGTCGCGACCACCGCGTCTTCTTCCGTGAGGACCGGCATCGCTCCCGCCGCTACCGCCTCTTCGCCGATGTAAAGATGAAGAAAGCCGCGGATCTTGCCGGCGCTATAGAGCTCGGCGCACTTTTCCTCGAAGCGGCGGATTCGCACCATCTGGTGCAGGCGAGCGAGGGCTTCTTCGCGCGCAAGACTCATTTGTCCGCCTCCAGAGTCGAAGTGTCGCCTTCCGGCAGTCCAAGCTCGCGGGCTTTCAGCAGGCGGCGCATGATCTTGCCGCTCCTGGTCTTCGGCAGGTTCGCGATGAAGTCGATCTCCTTGGGCGCCACCGCCGTCCCCAGCCGCTTGCGCACGAAAGCGAGCAACTCGCGCTGAAGCTCGGGACTCGGCGAGAACCCGGGCCGCAATGCGACGAAGGCCTTGACGACTTCATACGCCACCGAATCCGGCTTGCCGATCACGCCGGCCTCGGCCACCGCCGGGTGTTCCATCAGCGAACTTTCCACCTCGAACGGGCCGATGAGGTGCCCGGACGACTTGATGACGTCGTCGTCGCGCCCGACGAACCAGAAATAGCCGTCGGCGTCGCGCCTGGCCAGATCTCCGGTAAGATACCAGCCGTCGGCAAAACACTTGCGGTAGCGCTCTTCCTCACCGAGGTAGGCGCGGAACATCGACGGCCACCCGCTGCGCAACGCCAGCTCGCCCTGGACATCCGCTTCGGTCACCGCTTCCACGCCGCCTTCGGGCAGACGCCGCACGATGCCGGCTTCGATTCCGGGCAGCGGCCGTCCCATCGATCCCGGCTTGATCGGCATCGACAGGTAATTGGCGATCATGATTCCACCGGTTTCGGTCTGCCACCAGTTGTCGTGGATCGGCAGGCCGAAAGCCTCCTCACCCCACGTGACCGCCAGCGGATTGAGCGGCTCGCCGACGCTGGCGATGAAGCCCAGGTCGGGATAGCTGCGACGGCGTACGGTTTCGCTCCCACCTCTCATCATCATCCGCACCGCCGTGGGCGCGGTGTACCAGACGCTCACCTTTTCGCGCTCGAGGATGTCATACCAGCGCTCGGCATCGAAGTCGCCTTCATCGACGATGCTGGTGATGCCGTTGGCGAGCGGCGAAACGATTCCGTACGAGGTGCCGGTCACCCATCCGGGATCGGCAGTGCACCAGAAGACATCGTTCGGGTGGAAGTCCAGCGCATATCGCCCGGTTACGAGATGGGCCACGACAGCCTCGTGGACGTGCAGCGCGCCTTTCGGTTTGCCAGTCGTGCCGCTGGTGAAATGCAGCAAAGCCGGTTGCTGTGGATCGGTCTGCGCGATCCGGTAATCCGGCGAAGCGGTTTGCATCGCTGCGGGAAAGTCAACAGTGCCGGAGAACCGTTCCACATCGTCGGGCTCGGGCACGATCAGGACGTGTTCGAGCGAGGGTACGCCCGCGCGAATTGCTGCGACCTTCTTGCGATAGAGAGACGTGGTCGTCACCAGAACACTCGCCTGCCCGATGCTAAGCCGGGTCTGAATCGGCTCGGGACCAAAAGCCGAGAACAACGGGCTTACCACACAACCATGCTTGAGCGCGCCCAGCACCGAAATGTAGAGCTCGGGAATACGCCCGGCGAGCACGAAGACCCGCTTGCCGTCCTCCACGCCCAGCGTGTGCAGGACGTTGGCGAATTGGTTGGTCAGCGCTTGAAGGCGTTCGTAGCTGAAGTCTACGACGGTGCCGTCTTTCCCGAGCCAGCGAATCGCCAGCTTGTCCTTGAGCGCGCCGCGTGCATGCCGGTCCACCGCCTCGTGCGCGATATTCACACCACCCGCCGCAAGCCCGTCGAGCAGGCTGCGAGCAGCCGCCCAGGAGAAATTCCTGCGGGCGTCGTCGTAGTCGGCAAGGTTCGGCGCGACGCCGGACCTCGGCTGCGGTTTGACCACGATTGCCTGACGCACTTTGTTACCTCCGCAGAGGCGACCCGGGAACGGGCGCACAAGTCACTCTTAAAAAAATAAACTTATCAATCAGGCTTCCCAGTCTGTTGACTTGAATCAACAGCCCACCGGGATCAGCCCGCACGAGCCATCGTGAGAGTATCCGGGAATGGGCGGATTGATCTTGGTCAATACCGCTCATGCGCCTCCATATTTAAGACTATGAGCACGGCAATACCAGCGATACACGAATGCCGGCATTCCCAAAATGACTGCCCCTTGGATCCTGATGACCTTCACCGCGTCGTTCAACAATCCCTGGCGCCGCGGACGGACGGGCAGAATGTGATCCAGCGCGGCGTGCCGGATTCCGAGCGCGTCGAGCAAACAGGCGTGCGCATCGGCCTGCGCAGCCGCCGAGGCATCGGTCGGCAGCGGGGTGCGCAGATAACCGAATTGCGACATGGCGATCAATCGGAATCCGCCGTCAACCAGAGGCTCGGCGAAGTCCAGTCCCTGGTCGTACCCGCCGCCTGCACCATGGACCACCAGTACTGGCTTGCCGTTACCGGCCGCCGCATACTCGATTGGACCACAGGGCGTCTGCACGACTTGACTGCCGATCGAGACCCGCTCGCGCGCTTGCGTGATATCGCGGTGGTAGCCGGTGTAGGCGAGTCCAGTCGCTCCGGCAATTAGGAAGCCAGCGATAATCAGCGCGACTCGACCTCCATGTGCTTTTGCCATTCGGTAACCTTTGGCCGGATTGATGTCCTGATATTTGGCGTCAGTGCGCCTGATCATGTGCATCGGGCGCACCAGGATGCAAGTTATCGGACTAGGGCGATGGCTGGTTTGACATGTGTCAATTTCATCGGATATCGCGAAAGCATGACAGCTGCGCGCGCCTCAAGAGCGTGTTCTCCGGGGCGTTCAACTGAATTGACGTGGATCAAGCTGCCAATTGCCGGCTTGCGATCTAATGGATCAAAGCGCGATGCCTATTGGCAGGTCGTGTTTTTTTGCCGAAATAGTGAGGATACGATGAAGAGAATTCTGGTGCCCGTCGATGGTTCGGACGACTCGCTGCAAGCCGTGAGGGAGGCGATCTGTCAGGCTAATTCCCCGAGAGGGCTGGAGATCCACTTGTTGAATGTCCAGCCCCGGATCTTCTCCGACGAGACGCTGATTTTCATGCCGGTGGAGAACATCGACAGCTACTACTACGAGTGCGGCGGCAAGGCCCTGGCGTCCGCTGAGAAGCTGCGTATCGATCGAACCTGCCCACAGAAGCTCAGTTTCGGATCGATGCGCGAAGGGCATTTCTCTTGACGTCCGTCAATACCGGGATTTCATTTGCCCCCAATACTTCCATCAACAATTTCGGGAGGAGGCGAACGGTCTCCCGCCGCCGATTCACCGGTTTAACGGAAGGAAAAAAGGCCATGTTCAAGCACATTCTTGTTTGCACAGATGGATCGAAGCTTTCCGACAAGGCGGTTGACGCCGCCATTGCCCTGGCGAAGGACCTCGGCGCAAGACTGACGGGTTTTCACGTCATGGAGGGCTACCCGATCACGCCGTTCCTCGAGTATGGAATTGTCGCCGGATCGCTCACGCCATCAACGTGGGAGGCGAATCAGGAAAAACGCGCGCGGCACATCCTCGAAAAAGTCGAGGCGAAGGCGAAGAAGGCCGGCATCGCCTGCGACAGGAGTTACAGCTCCGCTTTGCGTCCTTACGAGGCCATCATGCAGGCGGCAAAGAAGGCCCGCTGCGACCTGATCGTCATGGCTTCGCACGGGCGCCGTGGAATCCAGGGCATTGTGCTGGGTAGCGAAACGAACAAGGTTCTCACGCACAGCAAGCTGCCGGTTCTGGTGTATAGGTAAGGCGATAGGCGGCGGCCATGCAGACCTCGATGCAGACAATGAACATGGAGATCCGTGGGCTGGGTTCCGAGCTGGCGGCAAGGGGCGTGCGCAGCGCACTGGAATGCATTCGCGGCGTCGCCCAAGTCGGGATTGTGTCGAACGAGCGGTACGTCACCGTCACTTACGACGCCTTCAGGGTGTCCCCGCAGCAGTTCAAAACGGCGGTGCGCGTCATGGGTTGCGAAGTCGAGCGCCTGGCCATACCGACTCTGCATGCGCCGGCGGTGGAAAACGTCGCGGACGCCGAAGCTTGCGCAGGGCCGATGGTTCGCTCAAGTGATCAGAGGGGGTAACACATGCTTCCCATCAAATGTGCAGTGCAGAACGCGTCGACGGATGCCCAGGTCCTGCGACGGCTGTCGTCTTTTCTCGATTATGTGCACAGCTGCCACATCGATTCGATCTTGCCGCCGAGGTTCTCGGGTTTGTCCGCGTCCAGCCCCGACGCGGTCAGAGATTGGGCGAATAAGCTATGCGAGGGCGGGACGGACAGCTACCGGCTTAACGCGGCGGGATATTGCTGGCTCGAGGAAGTGCGGGGGGCATTCTCGGCGGCGGCAAGGCGGCTGGACGAGATCGCCGCGCCAAGGCAATAGCCGGCCGGCAGACGCGAGCGGATCATTCGACCGGAAACCGGATCGCCTGACGTGCGGGGTTGAGCACGACGATCGGGGCTTGCCAGGTTTGACACTCCCGCCCGCCCGCGCC
>CAYNFN010000229.1:0-4066 GCA_964396485.1 uncultured Alcaligenaceae bacterium | reverse complement strand
AAATCGATTCCGAATTCGGCTGCTTCCCTGGCGACGGCATCGCGGCCATCCTGCAGGTTGGGATTGATCAGCAGGAATTCCACACCCTGACTGCGATACCGGTCGCGGATCTCCTTCAGTCCCGGCACCGTGTTGCGGACGATGGGGCAGCCGTTGCCGTGCACCATGATGACCACGGCCTTGGCGTCGGACAGGTAATACAGTTCGTGGGAAGCGCCGTTCTGGTCCAACAGCCGGAAGTTGTCCACCCGGTCGCCCGGGTTCAGAGCCAGCGCCGATTCCGCCAGTCCGAGAGTAAGCAGCAATATGCCGACAGAGCAAAGCGGGGCCTTCATCCGACGTCTCCTGGGAACTCTTTCGCCGCGAAAAACGGGGGTACGAGGATGATTCTAGGCGTGCCGGCGTAGCCGCTCAACACTTGGTCAGCACTTCCCAGGTTGCACACACCCGCGTCGTGCGGCTGGCGTCGTTCCTGAATCCGGGGTCGGCTCGTCGTGACCCCTGTCGTTTTTGCTATTAAGGGGAAGGGGGACGCGGCGGCGAGCGCCGCAACAGAGCCAGGTTTCGTTCTTTGGCGACTTTGGTCGCGAACGGGATGCTGTTGTAGATCGTTTCAATGTAGAAGTTCCGGCCTCCGAAGTGCGTCTCGGCGTAGCGATACACGCCGCCGAGCTCATCGTTGAGCCGATCCATCGCGCTCTTGTAAAAGCCCGGAGTCTTCACCACCAGGTCTTCCGCCGATTTGAATCTCACGCTTTCCCGGTGGTCGGACTTGTCTCGGGCGGCCAGCCCGCCTTCAACGAACTCTACAAACAGACGGTCGCGACATTTTTCCAGATAGCAGCGGTCCGACATCTGGGCAATGATGTCCGCAGTGCCCAGCATGTAGCCGAGCAGGCGGAAAGTGAGATTCGGCACCCTGATCTTGTTGACCGGCCGCTCATAGCCGGTGAAGTGGACGACGCGCGAGGCCACTGGGGCGAGCTTTGCCAAGCCCAGCTTGATGAGGTACTCCTCGAGAAACTTGGCGCCGCGAGTCACGTGCTTGAGCGTATATTCCGCGCCATTCCTGTGCCGCATATCACTGGTGCGGCGCAGGTAGCCGATATCGTGAAATAACGCCGTGACGACGCCGAAGCCGAACAGTTTGGGACCCAGGGCGTCGGCGCGGTCGAGTGAGCGTTCGTACCCGTCCATCAACCGCGCCATTGCCAGGGTGACGTCGAGTGTGTGCTGCAGGTTATGGTAGCTGGTGTCGCTGGCCCGGTAGCCCGGATACTCGCCAAGATGAAGCCGAACGAGATCCTTGAAAGATCGGTTGAGAACCCGGGTCGAGGCCTTCGGGTAGAGGGCGACGAAGATGCGGCTGACTTCGCCGTTGACCGCCGCCGGGTCGGTGGTATTGACCTGGTTGGTCACATCGTAGTTGTTCCGACGTTCCATTTCTATGCGCGAGTCCGGAAATTGCAGCGGGTTCGTGGCTCTATTGTACCCATGCGCCTACTGACTCTTCAAAGATTCCTTTGACGTTTGCGTCAACGCTCTAGAGGTGGTTCTTTAGACTCTGTAACCCTCTACGCTACCGCAAGAGTTGTGCCTAGGACTTGCCCGTGTCGGCGTGAATGTCCCTGCGATAAGTCTCGGGACCGAAATAGATCGCGATCGCAGTCAGCAGCGACAGCACGATGATGTAGCCGGCAACGCCCCAGGGCTGGCCGCCCGCCCATATCAGCAGCAGGCCGGAGACGAAGGGCGCGGGGCCGCCTGCAAGCAGAGAGCCCAGCTCACGCGCGGAAGCGAAGCCGCTGTAGCGCAACCGCGCGCCGAACAATTCCGCGAAGTACGCCGCCTGCGAACCGAACATGCCCGCAACGCCGATGGCGATCACCAGAATGAGTGCAAGCCATACCAGTACCGGCGAGCCGGTGTTCACCATCAAGAAGAATGGAAAAGCCATCACGGCGGAGAACAGCGCCGCGCCGCCATACACCGGGCGCCGGCCGATGCGGTCCGATAGCGCCGAGAAGAAGGGAATGGTGGCGAGCGAGATCGCATACGCGCACATGATCCCGGAAAGCACCATGGTCCGGGAAAGACCAAGTTGCTTGGTCATGTAACTCAGTGTGAATACCGGGTACAGAAAGCCCAATCCGTTTTCCGCGAGACGCGCGCCGAACACCACCAGGAACTCACGCGGGTGCTTTAAAAAGGCCTCTTTCACCGGCGAGCGCGCAGCCTTGGCGTTGGCTGCGATCTCGCTGAAGACCGGAGTTTCCGATACGCGGGCGCGGATGTAGAAGCCGAACACGATGAGGACGACGCTCAGCAGGAACGGGATGCGCCAACCCCAGCTCAGGAAATCTTCCTTGGGTAACAGCGTGACCAGTGCGAAGACACCGGTGGCGAGCAGCAGGCCAAAATTCACGCCGATTGCCGCCCAACTGCCGTAGAATCCGCGCTTGCCGGGAGGGGCGTGCTCGACAGCGAGGATCACCGCGCCGCCGTATTCCGCGCCGGCGCCGAACCCCTGAACCAACCGCAACGCCACCAGCATGGCGGGCGCCCAGACGCCGGCTGTCTCGTAAGTCGGCAACAGGCCGATCAGGAAAGTGCCGATCCCCACCAGCATCAACGTGATGACCAGCACCGGCTTGCGCCCGTGCCGGTCGCCGAGGTGGCCGAACACCATGCCGCCGAACGGCCGCGCAAAGAATCCAACGCCGAAGGTTGCAAACGCCGCAAGCGTGCCGACCGTCGGGTCGAGCTTGGGGAAGAACAAGTCGCCGAAGACCAGCGCCGCCGCCGTGCCGTAGATAAAGAAGTCGTACCACTCGAGTGCCGAGCCGACGGCCGACGCCATGAGTACCCTGCGGTGTGACTTGTCCATGATCCTCCCTTGTTATTGCGCCCGGAAAGGCGCTTTGTTTTCGTTAGCAGGCTGTTGAAAAACTCAATGGCCGGACCAATTCTTACCACCAAGATTCTTTTCAATACCTTCCCTTCAATACCTTCCCTTCAATACCTTCTTTTCAATACCCGCTCGACGGGTGCCCTTGAGGGGTGCGCTCGACGGGTGCCCTTGAGGGGTGCACAAAGGCACCAAGAAAAACTGACGCTCCCCTCGATTTTCGCCTTCCAACGGTGGCATTGTAGGATGGTTGTTACCGGAGGAAGGAATGAAACGAATCTTGAAGCGGGAGTACACGGCGGAGTTCAAGGAACAAGCGCACTTTCGCCGCATTGCAGCGAATCTCACTCGAACGGTAACCCATAGCGGAATCCCGGCGTTTGTCCAACGTCGAATGCCGACCGGTTCGCCTTTCCACCGGCTTTTATGGTGCAATTAGCCATCGTCGCGAGAGCCTTAACGACGATGGGCGATGAGTAATGGCTGAAAGGTATCTTTCGCCGTTTGCTCCTCACCCCTCACCCCTCGCGCCTTACGCATTTATCAAAGGAACTTCCTTGAACATTTCGATTCTCCAGGCGGCAACCCAGTTGCTCGATCAGCGGCTGTCGCTTACGCCGATCACCGACCTGCCGGAACCCATGCGACCCCGGGACGAATCGCAGGGCTATCAATTGCAGAGAGTGCTCAATGGCCTGCTGACCGTGGCGGGGATGGGCGAACAGGTCGGCCACAAGATCGGCTGCACCACTTCGGTGATGCAGGCTTTCCTGAACATTCCCAATCCCTGCGCCGGCCGCGTTTTCGAGAAGGCGGTGCTGCGCCGCGCGGGACACGTTCCGCGATCCGGTTTCGTCAAACTCGGAATCGAGTGCGAAATTGCAGTGGAACTCTCCCGTGAAATGCAGCCGGAGGCGGCGCCGTTCACGCGCGAGAGCGTCGCGAACGCAGTGGGCGCGTTGATGGTGGCGATGGAGATCGTGGACGATCGCTATGCTAACTACTCTACGCTCGGTGTGCCGATGCTCATTGCCGACAACTTCTTCGACTCCGGATGCGTGCTCGGCGATCCGGTTCGCGACTGGCGGCGGCTGGACCTGGCGCGGCTGTCCGGTACCACCACCGTCAATGGCGTCGGAGTCGGCCGCGGAACCGCCC
>CAYNFN010000228.1:0-2040 GCA_964396485.1 uncultured Alcaligenaceae bacterium | reverse complement strand
AATGCCACCCTGGTCGATCGCAATGTCCACCAGCACCGAGCCCGGCCGCATGCGTTGCAGGAGCTTGCGCGAGATCAGCCTGGGGGCGAGCTTGCCGGGCACGAGAAGCGCTCCGATCACCAGGTCTGCCTGTGCGACCTGTTCTGCAATCGCCAGCGCTTCCGAGTAACAGGTTTTCACCCGGCCGCGGTAAACCTCGTCGAGACGCGCGAGGCGCTCAAGGTCGACATCGAGCACCGTGACGTCGGCGCCCATGCCGGCCGCGATCTGCACTGCGTGCGCGCCGGCGGCGCCGGCACCAATTACAGTCACCCTGCCCGGCGCAACGCCAGGCACTCCGCCGAGCAGCACGCCGCTGCCGCCATTGGCCATCTGCAACGCCCAGGCCCCCACCTGTACCGAGAGTCTGCCGGCGATCCGCGACATCGGCGCCAGCAACGGCAAGCGGCCCTGCGCGTCGGTGACCGTCTCATAAGCGATTCCGCTGACGCCGCAAACCAGCAATGCGGTTAGCAACTCGGGGTCCGGCGCCAGGTGCAGAAAGGCATACAGGATCTGCCCGCGGCGCGGGAGGCCGAACTCCGCCGGCTGCAGCTCCTTGACTTTCACCACCATGTCCGCTGCAAAGACTTCCTTCGCGGAAGCAACCATGCGCGCGCCAGCGGACCTGAAGTCGCTATCGGCAAATCCGATGCGTGCGCCGGCACCGGTCTCGACGCAGACCTGGTGGCCGCGCTCACAGAGCGCATGGACACCCGCCGGCGTAAGCCCTACGCGGTACTCGTGATCTTTGATTTCTCTCGGCACGCCGACCAGCATGCGAAACCCTCCCTAGCCACCAACTGTAACCGCCGAAAGGGGCGCCTGCAATCAGGCTGCCTGGGAGCGTGCCGCGGATGGAGGGGACGCCGAACGCTGCTGCTTCAGCAGGTAAAGCAACCGGATGATCAGGAGCAGGGCGAGCAGCGAGGCAAAGATGAACGGTTCGGTGATGTCTTTCTTCACCAGCCACCAGAAATGCAATACGCCGAGCGTGGCGATCGCGTACACCAGCCGATGCAGGAGTTGCCAGCGCCTGGCACCGAGGCGCTTCACCATCGCGTTGGTGGAAGTCACCGCAAGCGGGATCAGCAGCACGAATGCGCTGAAACCTACGGTGATGAAGGGCCGCTTGCCGACATCCTTGACGATCTCCATCCAGTCGAAGAATTGGTCGAGCCAGATGTAAGTGACGAAGTGCAAGCTGACGTAGAAGAATGCGAACAATCCGAGCATCCGCTGCAGCCTCAACAGCCACGGCAGGTTGAACAGCCGGCGCAAGGGCGTAACCGACAGCGTGATCAGCAGGAACGCGAGCGTCCACCAGCCCAGGGAGTGGGTGATGTACTCGATCGGGTTGGCGCCGAGCCGGTTGTGGAATCCCAGCCAGGCCAGGCGCGCGAACGGAATCAGGCAGGCGGCGAAGACCGCGGCCTTGATCCACGGAATGTATTCAGGCTTGGGCTGTTTCACAATTCAGATATGAACCACGGAGGACACGGAGGACACGGAGGAAGGGCAAAAGCAGAAAGATATCCGAGAGTAAAAATCTGGTATCGGTGGTCACTTTGGTGACGGACCTGCTTTTCACTCCCACATGTTTTTTCTTGTTTCTGGTTTTCCTCCGTGTCCTCCGTGTCCTCCGTGGTTCAAGATTCCTTTCAGAAGTTCTTCTTCAGATCCATGCCGGCGTATAGCTGTGCCACCTGGTCGCCATAGCCGTTGAACATGAGCGTTTCGCGCTTGCGGAATTCGCCGATTCGACGCTCTTTCGCCTGGCTCCAGCGCGGATGGTCGACTTTCGGGTTGACGTTGGAGTAGAACCCGTATTCCTGCGGGGCCGCCATTTCCCAGGCGGTCTTCGGTTGCTGCTCGGTAAAGCGGATGCGCACGATCGACTTCGCGCTCTTGAAGCCGTACTTCCACGGCACCACCGTGCGCACCGGCGAACCGTTCTGGTTGGGCAGCGCCTGTCCGTAAAGTCCCACCGTCAGCAGCGTC
>CAYNFN010000227.1:0-5113 GCA_964396485.1 uncultured Alcaligenaceae bacterium | reverse complement strand
CAATGAGCAAGGAGGAGCAGCATGAGCAAACGCATTCTGGTCGTCGAAGACCAAGAGGACAACCGCCAGATCGTGCGGGACTTGCTCGTGGCCAGCGGCTACGAACTGGTCGAAGCGACGACCGGCGAGGAGGGGCTGGCGCTAGCTGAGAAAGAGCGGCCCGACTTGATTCTGATGGATATACAGTTGCCGGGGCTGGATGGCTATGAGGTCACGCGCCGCATCAAGGCCAACCCCGCCTTGAACCATATCCCGATTATTGCCGTCACCTCGTACGCGCTGAGCGGAGACGACCAGAAGGCTTACGCGGCCGGGTGCAACGCCTATGTGACGAAGCCGTACAGCCCTCGTGTTCTGCTGGCCAAGATCCGGGAGTATTTGAAGTGAGCTTCTGCTCGCGCTGCCCCGATCCTGACCTTTGGCGCCCACGTAACCTAAAGGGGTTTGTCAGGCTTTTCTGTGGGCCTCAGACGTTAATACGACGAGTTTCGAAAACGAACGGCAGAAGGCTTCCCTCATCCCAACCCTTCTCCCGGAGGGAGAAGGGCTTGTCTTCCCTCTCCTTCCGGGAGAGGGATCGAGGGTGAGGGAACAACAGCGATACTGTATTTCGTCACCCACTTATACGGTTCGCAATAAACACCGCATGCATAACCCGCCGCGAATCCTGGTCGTCGACGACAATCCGAACAACGTCGAGATCCTGCGAATGCGCCTGGAGGTGCACGGCTACGAGGTTGTGGCAGCGACTGATGGCGAAGAGGGCCTGGCCGCGGTCCGAGACCAGCTCCCGGACCTGATCCTGCTCGACATCATGATGCCCAAGCTTGACGGGATCGAGGTCTGCCGCCGGTTGCGTGCCGACCCGTCGCTGCCGTTCATCCCGATCATCCTGGTCACAGCGAAATCCGACCCCAAAGATGTCGTGGCGGCACTGGAGGCGGGTGGCGATGAGTTTCTGACCAAGCCCGTGGACCATGCGGCCCTGATTGCGCGCGTCAAGTCGATGCTGCGGATAAAGATGCTGCAGGACACGGTGCAGGGGCAAGCTGCACAGCTTCAGGATTGGAACCAGAAGCTCGAGCAGCGCGTTGCCGACCAGGTCGCGCAGCTCGACAATCTGGGCCGGCTCAAGCGCTTCTTCTCCCCGCAGCTTGCCGAGCTGATCCTGGCTGGCGGCGCAGAGGATCCGCTGAAAAGCCACCGCCGCGAAGTCACCGTCGTCTTTCTCGATCTGCGCGGATTCACTGCTTTTGCGGAGACCAACGAGCCCGAGGAGATCATGGGCGTGCTGCGCGAGTACCACGCCGCAATGGGACGGGTGATTCTCGCCCACGAAGGCACGCTCGAGCGCTTCGCGGGTGACGGCATGATGGTGTTCTTCAACGACCCGGTGCCGGTGCCGGACCCGGCCGCACGCGCCGTGCGCATGGTGGTGGAGATGCGCGAGCGGCTCGCCGAACTGACGGCGAAGTGGCGCAAACGCGGTTTTGATCTCGGTTTCGGCGCCGGCATCGCGCAGGGTTTTGCGACCATCGGCGCGGTCGGGTTCGAAGGAAGATGGGACTATGGCGCGATCGGAACGGTGACGAATCTTGCCGCGCGCCTGTGCAGCGAAGCCAAGCCGGGGCAGATTCTGATATCGCAGAAAGTGTGCGCTTCGATCGAAAACTTCGCCGAGTTCGAAGCGGTTGGAGAACTACAATTGAAGGGGTTTCTCAAGCCGGTGCCCGCGTTCAATGTCCTTAACGTGAAACCATAGCTCCAGTGGAGGTGCTGAATCACCGGTACTGCCGGGCATTAAATAATTCGGTCCTTCCGACATTCCTGCGGGCAAGAGGGCGCGAAACAACTCCCTCACCCTGCCCTCTCCCAGAGGGAGAGGGTCCATATGCATACCTGAGATGGCGGCGTGTACCCTTCTCCTCCCGGGAGAAGGGCTGGGGATGAGGGCAGAACCTGAACGGTCCCGGATGGCAGTTGCGTTGCGCTCAACCCGCCAACGCCCGCGCCGCGTCCAGGATCTCGTCGACGCTCGGAGAGCTTGCGAACTCTTCCGGCCGGTTGGGGGCCTCGATAAATGACCAGCGGATAGTGCCGTCACGGTCGATGAGGAAGAACCCCGTCAGTTGCGTCCAGTGAGTCGCCATGATCTGCTGGTCCACCTCGGTGCGCTGAAATCCTTCCTGCTTGTCGAGGAAGTCACCCGCCGCCGAGAGCTCCATCGGCTCCGGTAGCAGGCCCTCGAACTCGACCCGGGTGGTGAAGAATTTCGCCATCGTCATTCGCTGTGGCCACTGGAGTTCGCTGGGGCTGGTGTCATCCGCAACGAATCCGATTCTGGGCAGCCCGAAAGCCCGGTGCGTGCGCACGTCCGGGTCTGCCGCGAGCAGCACGCGCGTGGGCCGATACTGGAAGTACTGTCGAGCGCGCGCCTCCTGCGTGTTGACGATGGCCAGTGTCTCCACGCCTTCGCCCGTAAGTTTCTCGCTGGTGAGGCCGAGTTGCGCCACATGGCGGCGGCAGAACGGGCAGTACAGGCCCCGGAACAGCCCCACCAGCACCGGGCTTTTTCCCCGGTAGTCTTCGAGTGCGACGGTGCCTTCGCGATTGACCGCAGGCAGGACGAAGCTCGGGGCGGGGTCGCCAGGCTGCAACGGCCGGCTGGATGTAGTCGTCATGTCTTCATCCTCCTCGTTGCTCTTGGTGAGTTGTTTTCACTTCGGGCGCGCTCAAAGCAGAAAAGCCAACACCGTAAGATCGTCCGGTTCGAGGCCCGCGCGCTCGCAGACCTCCTGCGCCTTGCGCACGTAGCACTCAACCCGCCAATGCCCGAGCCGCGCCGAGGATTTCTTCGTCGCCCGGAAAGTTTGAAAGTTCATCCGGCCGGTTTGGGGCCTCGATATATGACCAGCGGATAGTGCCGTCACGGTCGATGAGGAAGAACCCCGTCAGTTGCGTCCCGTGAGCCCCCATAATCTGCTGATCCACCTCGGTGGGCTGAAAGCCCTCCTGCTTGTCGAGGAAAGCGCCCGCCGTCGGGATAGCCATCGGCTCCGGGAGTACGCCCTCTGGATTGACCCGGGCGGCGAGGAATATCGCCATCGTCGTTCGCTGTGGCCACTGCAGTTCGCCGGGACTGGTGTCATCTGCAACGAACCCGATTCTGGGCAGCCCGAAAGCCCGGTGCGTGCGCACGTCCGGGTCGGCCGCGAGCAGCACGCGCGTGGGCCGATACTGGAAGTACTGCCGAGCGCGCGCCTCCTGCGTGTTGACGATGGCCAACGTCTCCACGCCTTCGGCCCCGAGTTTCTCGCGGGTGAGGCCGAGTTGCGCCACCTGACGGCGGCAAAACGGGCAATGCAGCCCGCGGAAAAGCCCCACCAGCACCGGGCTTTTCCCGCGGTAGTTTTCGAGTGCGACGGTGCCTTCGCGATTAACTGCAGGCACGACGAAGCTCGGGGCGGGGTCGCCAGGCTGCAGCGGTCGGCTGGATGTTGTCGTCATGTCTTACCCTCCTAGTTGTTTCGTGTGAATTCCTTGCACGCCGGGCGCCTTCACAGCAGAAAAGGCAACACAGTGAGATCGTCCGGCTCGAGGCCTGCGCGCTCGCAGACTTCTTGCGCCTTGCGCATGTAGTGCTCGGCGCGCGACGCGTCGTCCATGTCCAGATACAGCGTTGCCAGCCCGTCGTAGCAGGGGAATAGAAGTTGGGGTTCGCCCGCAGTCTCGGCGAGAGCCACAGCCTCCTGATAATAGCTCATAGCCCGGTCGGGTTCACCGTGGCACTGGAATATCTGTCCAAGCACGATGAGCGGTACGGTGAGGTGATCGAGTTGACCGAGCCGGCGATCGAGCTCGATGGCGACCTGCGCGGCCTCGACACCTTGCTCGTCGCATCGGTTGGTGAGCGCGCAGTAGGCCACGGCAAGGGTGGTGTGCAGCCGCGATTGCAGGCTGAAGTCGCCGATACGCTTGGCCGTTTCCAGACCGCGCTGGCCGGTCTCGATTGCGCGTGCCGGATCCACTGTGCTGTACAACACGCCGAGATTGGCGAGGCTGCGGCACTCGATCTGGAGCAGATCCGCGACGCGCGCGGTCTCCACGCTGCGCTCGAGTGATGTCACGGCGTCCTTCGGGCGGTTGAGCCGTGCCAGCGCGACGCCGAGCGTATTCAGAGCAAGCGCAATCGCTTCCGCTGTGGCGCGGCGCTCGTCGTCCGTTGCCGCGCGGGCTGCGAGACGTTCGGCCTCGGCGAGCGCCTGCTCGGCCCAGCGCGCCGCGCCTTGGTTGTCTCCACTGCGGAACGCGAGCCGCCCCATCTCCCGGTAGAGCTGTGCCCGTTCGATGTGGTCGGATTCGCTGTCGATCAGGGCGAGGCCCTGCTCGAAGCAGCGCGCTGCTTCGGCCCGGTCGCCGGCGTCCCAGTGAAGTCTGCCGATCTTGCGAAGCACGCGGGCCTGCGCGGGCCGGTCCGCCGCGGATGCGTACCCGTCACGCACCGCTGCGAAGTGCAGCATCGCTTCCGCGCGCTGCCCCGCCGGGCCGAGCAGATCACCGAGCCGCTCGCTCACCGACAGGCGATCCGCAGCGCAGTCGTCGCATGCCTCCAGAGTTTCCAGCGCATCCCGAAAATGGCGGATGGCATCGGCATTGGCGTAGATCGCCCGCGCCCGGTCGCCGGCGGCGACGAGGTAGCGCGCGCCCCGCGGTTTGTCGGCGCTCAGCCGGAAGTGATGAGCCAGCGCCTCCAGATCCTCGAAGCGCTGCGGCTGCGTGCCGCAAATCCGCTCGAGCGCCTCTCCGATGCGCGTATGAAGCTCGGTGCGGCGGCGCACCAGCAGGTTCTGGTAGGCGACCTCGTGGAACAAGCCGTGACAGAACCGGTACTGACGCTCCGTGCCAGTCCCCATCGTTGCGGCGGGTGGCGTGCCGGCCGCGTGTGACGCAGGACTTTGCGATTGCGTGCCCTTCTCCGTTGCGCCCGCCGCTCGCGAGGGATCCACCAGCAACTCGACATCGACCAGTGTAGCGAGCGCCTGATCGAGCGAGTCGGGCTCCGCCGCGACTTCCCGCAACAGCCCCTCGGAGAACACCGGCCCGACCACCGCCG
>CAYNFN010000226.1:0-6275 GCA_964396485.1 uncultured Alcaligenaceae bacterium | reverse complement strand
GGAAGCCGTGATCTCGGCGGTGGACGTGGACTCGATCTACAAGATTCCGGGGCTGCTGCACCTGCAGAAGCTCGACGAGATCGTCTGCCGCAAGCTCGACATCAAGGCGCCGCCGGCGGACCTGTCGCAATGGGAAAAACTGGTGCACGCCCGCGAGCACCCGGCCCACGAAGTCAATATTGCGCTAGTCGGCAAGTACGTGGACCTGACCGAATCCTACAAGTCGCTCTCCGAGGCGCTTGCCCACGCCGGCATGCACAACAGCACCCGGATCAACATCCACTACATCGACTCGGAAAGCATCGAGACGGAAGGCCTCGGGGGGCTGGCGAACATGGACGCAATCCTGGTCCCGGGCGGTTTCGGCACGCGCGGCGTCGAGGGCAAGATCAAGGCGATCCGCTACGCCCGCGAGAACCGTGTGCCTTACCTGGGCATCTGCCTGGGAATGCAGCTCGCGGTTATCGAATACGCACGCCACGTGGCCGGGATGGAAGGCGCACACAGCACCGAGTTCGAGCCCGACACGAGATATCCGGTGATCGCGTTGATTTCGGAGTGGCAGGACCGCAGCGGAAAGCTGGAGCGGCGCAACGAGACTTCGGATCTCGGCGGCACCATGCGGTTGGGCGGCCAGGAATGCCTGCTGATGCCCGGTTCGCTGGTGCACGGCATTTACGGCACCGACAGGATCGTGGAGCGCCATCGCCACCGTTACGAAGTCAACAACGGCTACGTGCCGCGACTCAGGGAGGCGGGAATGCGCATGAGCGGCGTCTCGCCCAGCCACGAACTCACCGAGATGATCGAATTGTCCGACCATCCCTGGTTCGTCGGCTGCCAGTTTCATCCCGAATTCACCTCCACCCCGCGCGCGGGCCATCCGCTGTTCTCGGGGTTCATCCGGGCGGCGGTGCGCTACGCCGAAGGCGATGCCGCAGCGCCGGAACGCGAAGTGGCGAAGCTCAAGAGCATCGCCTGATGCACGGCTTATGAAACTCTGCGGATTCGAGGTTGGGCTCGATCGGCCGATGTTCCTGATAGCGGGGAGCGCTGCAGCGCAGAGCAGGGGCCCCTTCGGGGATGCGACCGCGGAAGCGCTCGTGAGGGGCCCGCACAAATGAGGTCGGCATGAAGCTCTGCGGATTCGAGGTTGGGCTCGATCGGCCGATGTTCCTGATTGTGGGGAGCGCTGCAGCGCAGAGCAGGGGCCCCTTCGGGGATGCGACCGCGGAAGCGCTCGTGAGGGGCCCGCACAAATGAGGTCGGCATGAAGCTCTGCGGATTCGAGGTTGGGCTCGATCGGCCGATGTTCCTGATTGCGGGCCCCTGCGTGGTCGAATCCAGGGAAATGGCGCTGGATACGGCAGGCAGGCTCAAGGAAATCGCCGCGGCGGTCGGCGTGCCTTTCATCTACAAATCCTCGTACGACAAGGCCAACCGCAGCTCCGGCAAGTCATTCCGCGGCCTGGGCATGGACACCGGCCTGCAGATACTCGCCGAAGTGCGCAAGCAAATCGGCGTGCCGGTGTTGACCGACGTGCACGCCGAGGGGGAGATTGCCACGGTCGCGGCGGTGGTTGACGTGCTGCAAACCCCGGCTTTCCTGTGCCGACAGACCGATTTCATCCGCGCGGCGGCGATGAGCGGCAAGCCGGTCAATATAAAGAAAGGGCAGTTCCTCGCCCCCGGCGACATGAAGAACGTGGCGGACAAGGCGCGCGAGGCGAGCGGCAAGGACAACATCATGGTGTGCGAGCGCGGCGCCTCGTTCGGTTACAACAATCTGATTTCCGACATGCGTTCGCTGGCGATCATGCGCGAAACCAAGTGTCCGGTGGTATTCGATGCGACGCATTCGGTGCAGTTGCCGGGCGGGCAGGGCACCTCCAGCGGCGGCCAGCGCGAATTCGTGCCGGTACTGGCGCGGGCGGCGGTGGCGACCGGAGTGGCCGGGGTATTCATGGAAACGCATCCGAACCCGGAGAAGGCGCTCTCCGACGGACCGAATGCCTGGCCGCTGCATCTGATGAGGGCGCTGCTGGAAACGCTCAAGGCGCTGGATGAACTGGTCAAGAAGCGCGGCTTTGCCGAGAATGCGCTGATGGCCAAACCGGCCCGGTAACCAACAAGCAGAACACCAAGAAGGAATAAGAATGAGTTCGATCGTCGACATCGTGGCCCGCGAGATTCTGGATTCGCGGGGTAATCCGACCGTGGAAGCCGACGTGCTGCTCGAGTCGGGCGTTAGCGGCCGCGCGGCGGTGCCATCGGGCGCATCGACCGGCACGCGCGAAGCCATAGAGCTGCGCGACGGCGACAAGGGCCGCTATGGTGGCAAAGGCGTGCTCAAGGCGGTGGAGAACGTCAATACCGAGATCTGCGAAGCTATCGTGGGCCTGGACGTGGTCGAGCAGAGCTTCATCGACCAGACGCTTATCGACCTCGACGGCACCGAGAACAAGTCGCGGCTCGGCGCCAACGCCCTGCTGGCGGTCTCGCTGGCGGTGGCCAAGGCTGCGGCCGAGGAGTCCGGACTGCCGCTGTACCGCTATCTCGGCGGGGCCGGCAGGATGCAGTTGCCGGTGCCGATGATGAACGTGATCAACGGCGGGGCGCACGCCAACAACAGCCTCGACTTGCAGGAGTTCATGATCATCCCGGTGGGCGCGGAAAGCTTCCGCGAGGCGATGCGCTGCGGCGCGGAGATCTTCCAGACATTGAAGAAACTGCTCGACAAGAAAGGCATGTCCACCACGGTGGGCGATGAAGGCGGCTTTGCGCCCAACCTGCCGAACAACGAGGCGGCGCTCAAGCTCATCATCGAGGCGATCGAAGCCTCCGGATACACGCCCGGCTCGCAGGTTGCGATCGGACTCGATTGCGCGAGCTCGGAATTCTTCAAGGACGGCAAATACGACCTCGCCTCGGAGAAGCTGAAATTGAGCGCCAAAGAGTTCACCGACTATCTGGCGGCATGGGTGGACAAGTACCCGATCGTCAGCATCGAGGACGGCATGGCCGAAGGCGACTGGGAGGGCTGGAAGGTCCTCACCAACAGGCTCGGCAAAAAAGTCCAGATCGTCGGCGACGACCTGTTCGTCACCAACACCAAGATCCTTTCCGAAGGCATTCGCCAGGGCGTTGCCAATTCGATCCTGATCAAGATCAACCAGATCGGCACGCTCAGCGAGACCCTTGCCGCGATCGAGATGGCCAAGCGCGCAGGCTACACCGCGGTGGTATCGCATCGTTCCGGCGAAACCGAGGACACTTTCATCGCCGATCTCGCGGTGGGCGCCAACGCGCTGCAGATCAAGACCGGCTCGCTGTCGCGTTCTGACCGGATGGCGAAGTACAACCAGTTGCTGCGCATCGAGGAAGACCTCGGCGACTCGGCGAGCTACGCCGGCCGCGACGCCTTCTATCAGATCAGTTAGCCGATGCGCTTCCTCGCCCTTGCCCTGGTCCTGCTGATCGCGCTGATACAGAACCCGCTGTGGTTCGGCAAAGGCGGCTGGCTGCGTGTCTGGGAACTCGACGGCCAGGTTGACGCGCAGCGCGACACGAATACGGAGCTTGCCGCGCGCAATGCCGCGCTCGATGCCGAAGTCCTGGACCTCAAGCAGGGCTACGACGCGATCGAGGAGCGCGCACGATCCGATCTCGGCATGGTCAAGCAGGACGAGGTGCTGTTCCGGATCCTGCAGCCCGCGCCCGCGTCAGCGGCCTATCCCCCCTCCAAGCGCTGAGCGGTTTCGGCCGAGCGCAATTCCTCCGCGGTGTTGATGTTGCTGAACGCCGCGGCTTCGTCGTCGAACGCTACTTCCGCAACTTTCAGCGTCGCGTACCACGCGTCGATCTTGCGGCCGCCGGATTGCAGAAATGCAGACAGGTGGGGCAGCAGGCGGCGCCTCGCCAGACAGAAAACCGGGTGCGGCTGAGTTCCGGTCCTGGCTACCGCCAGGTCCACGCTCTCGTCCTGCAGCGGTGCCGCGAGCCGCGCGACCAGGTCTTCGGGCAGGAAAGGCGAATCGCAGGGAACCGTGGCTACAAGTTCGTGGCGCGCCTCCGACAGTCCGCAATGCAGTCCGGCCAACGGCCCGGCGTAGCCGCCGAGCTGGTCGGGCACCACACGGCAGCCGAGCAACGCATAACGCTCCAGGTTCTGGTTGGCGTTGATCAGGACTTCATCGACTTGCGGAGCCAACCGCGCCAGCACCCGTGCTGCCATCGGCCGGCCGCCGAGCAACTGCAGTCCCTTGTCCACGCCGCCCATGCGGCGGCCAAGCCCGCCGGCCAGAATGACGCCCGTCACCGGCCGCGTCGCGCCGGGGTGACGAGTGACGAGTGACGAGTTACGCGAAGGCTCCTGGCTTTTACCTGTCACTTGTCACTGTTTTTTGAACCGGTGTTCGCCGGTGAAGAGAAGATAATGTTTTCCCGTCGCCCGGCCGATCATCGTGAGACCGACCTTCTGCGCGATTTCGTAACCCATCTGCGTGAGTCCCGAGCGCGACACCAGAATCGGTATGCCCATCTGCGCGCACTTGATCACCATTTCCGAAGTGAGCCGCCCGGTGGTGTAGAACACCTTGTTGCCGCCGTCGATGCGCTCCAGCCACATCTGCCCGGCAATCGCATCCACCGCGTTGTGGCGGCCGACGTCCTCGACGAACATCAGAATTTCCGCGCCTTTGCACAACGCGCAGCCGTGCACCGCGCCGGCCTGCTTGTAGATGGTTTCGCGCTTGCGCACGGACTCAAGAATCCCGAAAAAATCCGCTTCGCTGAGCACCGCGTCCGCGGGCAGCAGGACCTTGTCGATCTCTTCCATCAGCTCGCCGAACACCGTGCCTTGGCCGCAGCCGGTGGTCACCGTGCGCTTCCCCATCTTGCGCTCGGCATCCTTGAGGCCGGTGCGGGTCACGACGGCGACCGCGTTGGCTTCCCAGTCCACCTGCACCGACTTGATGTCTTCGAGGCGATTGACCAGCCGCTGGTTGCGCAGATAGCCGATCGCCAGCGCCTCGGGCGCTCCGCCGAGAGTCATCAGGGTGACGATCTCTCGCTTGTCCACGTAAAGCGTCAGGGGATGCTCGCCGGCGATCGAGGTCGGTTCGATTTCGCCGCGTTCGTTGCGCGCATCGACCATAAAGGTCAAGGGGCGGGCTGCCTGGGTGATTTGCGGGCGGTAGGGTGCGTTCACCAAATGGTCCGGATTTGCGTCAATCGAGAACCGCAAGAATACTTCCCGGGCCGCCCCTTGGATATGGGGGAGGAAATTTTTCGGATGTTGCAGGTACAATTACGGGCCACACGAATCCCGGGCACCGCCGGGCGTCACCATAACCAGGGAGGAGTCGCACGTGTTCGATTTCCTGTCCAAAGAGCACACCATCGCGAAACCGGGGTTCAATCGGTGGCTGGTGCCACCTGCTGCGTTGTGCATTCACCTTTGCATCGGCATGGCGTACGGTTTCTCCGTTTTCTGGCTGCCGCTCACCAAGGCGCTCGGCCTCACCACGCCGATAGCGTGTCCGCCGGACATGACATGGATCGAGAAACTTTTCACCACGACCTGCGACTGGGACAAGCCGATCCTGGGATGGATGTACACCTTGTTCTTCGTGTTCCTCGGCTCGTCTGCCGCGGTGTGGGGCGGCTGGCTCGAGCGCGCCGGCCCACGCAAGGCGGGCGTGGTCTCGGCGTTGTGCTGGTGCGGCGGCCTGGTGCTGTCGGCAATCGGCGTTTACACGCATCAACTCTGGCTGATGTGGCTGGGATCCGGGATCATCGGCGGCATCGGCCTCGGCCTCGGCTATATATCGCCGGTGTCCACGTTGATCAAGTGGTTTCCCGACCGGCGCGGGATGGCAACTGGCATGGCGATCATGGGCTTCGGCGGAGGCGCGATGATCGGCTCGCCGCTGGCGGACCGGCTGATGAAGTTCTACGCGACCCCGGAATCCGTGGGCGTGTGGGAGACCTTCCTGACGATGGGAGCCATCTATATTGTATTCATGATGGTCGGCGCTCTGGCGTATCGCGTGCCGCCCACAGGCTGGAAGCCGGCCGGCTGGACCCCGCCGGCGTCGCAATTGAAGAATGCGATGATCACCGGCGGACACGTGCATCTGAAGAACGCACACAAGACGCCGCAGTTCTGGATGCTGTGGGGCATTCTCTGCCTCAATGTGTCGGCGGGAATCGGCGTCATCGGCATGGCTTCGCCGATGCTGCAGGAAATCTTCGGCGGCAAGCTGATCGGCATC
>CAYNFN010000225.1:0-6996 GCA_964396485.1 uncultured Alcaligenaceae bacterium | reverse complement strand
CACGGCGTCGCGGACTTCTACCCACGTGAGCTCCTCGATGAACACGGAATCCAAAGCGTCGATGGGCCGGGGCATGTCTGGGTCTGGTGAGCCTGCACGCTCGCTCAGGCCGGGTAGTGCAGGGCTCTGGGCCGACACCGGGCCGGCCGTCAGAAAGAGGACGAAGACGCACGGAGCAATTGCACGTCGGGTGAACATGCCCCCTCCACTAGAGCGACCGTGCCAGACGACACGAGCCTCCTGGCCGTGAAGCGCCGTCTAACGCCCAGCATCAGCGGCGGCGCGCAGCGCCGTCCGCTGCATGCTGTTGTTAGGGCGCATGGTACGGACCCAAGAAACGCGCGCCGTTGAAGTGAATCAGGTGGGACGGCGCCTCAGCGACCCATACCTCGGTTTCCCATGCGATATCCCCAAGGTAACGACTCATGACGGCGCGATTCGGAAAGGCTGTGACATAAACGAGGCCAGCCGTTGATGCGGCGAAGAGCTTCGCAAGCTCGGCGTGTCGCTTGCCATCAACCGGCCCATGACTGGTAACAGATTCAACCAGCAGCAGCCAGTTCTTCGCGGTGTAGTGAAGCACCACATCCGGCATCTTGCCGTGTGACTCCACATCGACACCCAACTCGGCCAGCAGCGGGGCATCAAAGTATCCCCACTTGTCGCCCGTGTCCCCGGCATAGACCAGCACGCTACCCGGCGCGAAACGCGGGGCGAAGTCCTCGATTATTGTCCGGATCAGTTCACTGTGTTCGCCGGGACTGAGGGTAATCTCCTTCCCCGGTGCAAGTCTTACCGGAATCCGGTTCTGCTCACGCTCCTTGGCGTAGCGGGCGACCAGTGTCTCACGCTCGGCCAGATAGTCCGTCAGCGCGTCATGCCAAGCGGGCGTACCGAAGGTGCGCAGCAAGGACAGAGCGGCAGGTTCGATCTGATAGACAGCCTTGGGGCTGTTCACCGGGCGGTCGGGCTGGTCGGGGTTGTAAAGCGCGATGCCCGCGTCACAGAACTGGTGCATTGTCTGGCGGCGGACAGTCTCGCGCGTATTCGGTGCATAGTCCTTGTCGAAGTGTTCACGGGCCCAATCCATGATGGGCGTAATGCCAATGAGTGGATTCTCGGCTTTCGACCATGGCTTCCCCGGCGTGAGGTTGAGCAGCGCCAACAGGCAGAGTGCGGAACGCTCGTTCTGTTGTGCCCGAGGTAGCCCAAGTGAAACGAGAATCTGATGCGCGGCCTTGATGTGGCGGCTCTTCTTGCTGGTCGTCATGCGGCCACGGCTCTGAACTTATCGTCTACCGTGCTCTGCGTGAGGTCGCCTTGTTGCATGGCCCATTCGCCCAGCTGAGTTAGGACATCGCGGCTGGGGTATTTCATGAATGTCAGGTCGGTTGCGTTGACCTGCGTATGGCCATTGAAACGACGGAAAGCCTCGTCAACTGCGGTCGTGTTCAGGAACACGGCCAGCCCATGGGCCAGTGCCTGCGGCAAGCCGCGCCTGTTATCGTGGAAAACATTCAGGTGGTTCTCGAAGCCCAGCACGGGCACGTCACCGAATGCGCCGGGGTCAACTACGCTCGCCACGATCCGGCGCGTTTCTTCCTTCGATGAGAAGCGCCGCACCACGCAGTAAAAGCCGCTCGGATAAAGCCACTTTTCAGTGTCGGCATTGCGTTCGATCGCGTTTGGCTTCTTCATGCCCTCGATGGGCCATGTGGTGCCGCCGCTGGCGAAATGGCCGGGATAGAGCAAGGGCACAGTGCTCGGCCCTGGCATGTCGCGCAGGTGCTCCTTCAGCCTGAAATCGACCACCGGCCCGGTCGATACCTTGATGCCAAGATCGGCCAGCGTGTACCGGATAGCTGGGAACAGTTCAATGGCATTCTTCTCGGGCGACGTGGGCACATGAATAAACCGCTCCGGGTCATCCGGAAACACGATCCGCTCGAACGGGTGTTCATGGCTGACAAGGTCGGAGAAGGTGTCGTCGGTCGAAGTCGAGACCGTCACCGGCCCCTGCCGGCCGCCGCGCTCGAGACGGATAATGATGTTCTCCTGGAGGACTGCATCATCTTTGAAAGCCATGCTGCGTGACTCGAACAGGTGCATGTGTTCGATGGCTGCACGCTCAAACATGAAGTCACGGAATGGGCGGTAATACGGCCCGTTGCAGAAGCTGCGCGGGATGATCGCCACGATCTGCCCGCCTGGCGCAGCCTGGGCCACGGTCAGCGCCACAAAGGCCGAATATAAGTTTACCGTCTCGATACCGACGCGACGCAGGGCCAGCCGGTGCGCTGAGTTGCTGCTGATCTTCTTGTAGGGCGGGTTAA
Source organism: uncultured Alcaligenaceae bacterium (assembly GCA_964396485.1). Classification (GTDB taxonomy): domain Bacteria; phylum Pseudomonadota; class Gammaproteobacteria; order Burkholderiales; family JACQAP01; genus JACQAP01. Next base: position 4,663 of record CAYNFN010000225.1, on the reverse strand, counting down.
GGATGGCGTGGCTATACCGTGGGAGTGACTTTGCGAACAGGCCACCGGAAAGCGCATCGACGGCGGCGTGTATGAAATCGTCACCATGCACCTTCGCGGAAAATGTGTCGCTGCGGTACTTCGACAATGTCTGAGCCAGCTGGGCATGCAGAGAGCCGTCGATCTCGAAAGCGTCGAGTTCCACGCGCCGGAAGCGAAGACCACCGGAACACCACCGCTCCAGAAAGGCCGCACCAAGCGAGCCAATACCGGCGCCCGCATCAAGCAGGCGGCAGATGCCATCGGCAGGTGGGAAAAGCCCGGCCATAAAGGCCGCAGTCCCTGCCGGTGTCAGGAACTGGCCGAACTGCGATTTCTTCTTCGCGTCCGTGTCCCTAGATAGCCGCAACCGGGATTGTTCAAGCTCTGACAGCAATCGATCGTCTCCTGTTCTGCGCCCTAACGAAGAGCTAACCGGGCGCCGACGCGCGAAGCGGGGCGGGAACCAAGAAGCAACGCTTCTTGGCGCTCGGGTTGAGCGCCGGGTTGGGCTCTGATCGAAGGCATTGACGTCAGCATAGCGCGAACCTCACGAGAGTGGATTGCTGAGCTGAGACCACAGCCGCCCGCGCGACCACCAACCAACGGCTTGCGTCACGCGACCGGAAAACGGAGGCGTGAGCGCACGCGCACCAATATTGCGACGAGATCAAAGCCGGTGGCGACGTGACGCAAACGGATCCGGCGCTTGCACCCGAAGCCGATTCGGTGAGCGAGCAACGGAGCATTCAAAGAACCAGCCCAGCTTCACCCGACAGAAGCCCAACGACTCAAGGTAACCGGCTTGCAAACAGTCTAGCGAAGCGACGCTGATTGCAAGTCCGGTTCACCGCCGGGTTGGGCGTCATACTCTTGTCCGCAAAACTCAATCCCATCCGATCACCAGAAGACAACTACTTGATGACTTCATCCGCCTGCAGCAAGACCGACTGTGGGATCGTGATCCCGAGTGTCTTTGCGGTCTTCAGATTGACCACCAGCTCAAACTTGGTCGGCTGCTCGATCGGCAAGTCACCGGGCTTTGCGCCTTTGAGGATGCGGTCGACATACGAGGCGGCACGACGGTGGTAGTCGCGAGGATCGGCGTAATATGACATCAGACAGCCGGCCTCGACGTCCTGTCGCGCCCTGTGCATCGTTGGCAGTCGATGCTTTGTGGCCAAATCCACGGTCTCCTTTGCGAACACTATTGCGAGAGGGTCTGCGAGTCGCAGGACGGCATCGGCTTTGCGGTTCACCGCCGTCTGGAACGCTCGCCGGAGGTCGTCAGCATTCCGAACCTCCAACCGGTGGAGCTGCACGCCGAGCCGGCGCGCCGCGGACTCGGCCTCACGCCACTGCGGCGGGATGATCGGATCGTCTGGATTCATGATCACGCCGATCCGTGCGGCCCTTGGTACGGCTTCCTTGAGAAGCTGGAGGCGCTTTTGGGTCAATTCTCGGGCCATGTTACTAAGGCCCGTCACATTCCCGCCCGGGTGGGCGAGATTTGTGACAAATCCTGTGGCGACGGGGTCCGCGACCTCGACCATGACGATCGGGACAGTCTTCGTGACGTCCATGGCTGCGCGGGTTCCCGGCGTGTTCGCCGAAACGATAAGGCTTACGTTGAGGTTCAGCAGCTCCTCAGCAAGGCCGTGGAGTCTTTCGAACTTCCCGTCGGCGAACCGGAACTCGATGACGATGTTTCGTCCGTCTTCCCAACCAAGGTCGTGGAGCTCCTGGCGAAATGAGGCCCAAACAGCCATGCTCGATTCGCGAGACTGAGGCGAGAGCACCCCGATCTTCGCTGGCGTCTCCGCTGGCTGCTGCGCTTCGGCCGGAAACCAGGCGTTGAGAACCGCAACGACCAGGATGATCATGGACTTGCCGACGGTGAACCTGACGACCCTCGTTCCAAGCAGCCAGACCAGTGCCCGAGTCAAAGGGGAGTGCTCGCGATTCGTTCTCAACATCTCCTGCACCTCTGGTCAGCCCAACGTGCCGTTAACCCGCGCGCCGCTTGCGGCGCGTCGGCGTTGAACGGATGGTTGGGCGTCTGGCTCACGAGGCTGCGAGAACCCAGCCAAGAAGCACAGCCTCTACACCGAGTCCGAGAATCGCGATAATTTCGCCTGCAATGGATAGACACCGGCGAAACATGGCGCTTTTCAGATCTTGATTTTGATCGGATTCCGACAGTTCCGCATCGGGATGCGCCAATCGTTGTCCGATCTGCTCATATTGCGCTTTCGTTAGCGCGAAATTCAACAAGAGCACGACCATGCAAAAGATAGCAATGAAACCGCTTAACTTGAAGGGCCACGCTTCAAGGGGCTTCACGGTTACGAGAAGCGCGACTGCAACGGACAGGAGAACGGTATGGGCGGTAAGAAGTGCGGACCATAGACTGAATTTGGCCGTGAGCGTGCGCTCTGCAATTTGCTGAAGTCGCCAGCCGTAGTCGTCCATCTTCTGGACCTACCTCAGTGGCACAAGGATTAGCGTGCTGGTATTCGGATCGCGTTGCCTGACTTGACCAGGCCCGTACTCAAGCACTCGGCCATTGCGAAGAATGACGTTGTAGTCCGCTCGGTCCCAAGACCATCCGCTGATTAGACGATTCGTATAGCGGAGGGCTTCGTACTCACCGCTACGTTGAAACCCGTCCGGGTTCCCAAGGACTCCAATTACCTCGTCTTTCGACATGCCTTCGCGAACGCTTTGCATGCGCTCGCCAGTTATGCACCCGACCAAGGCAGCCGACAATGCGAGAACGCAGATAAGTCTTAGCACAATGGTTCCTCCAAAGACGCCCAACGTGTCCCAATCACCCGCGCGCCCAAGCCAGCGCAGCGCTTGCACGCGTCGGCGTGAATTGGGTGGTTAGCGGTCATCACGCGACCAGAATGCCGCCCGGACTACATAGCGGCTCCCTAACCACAAGATTAACCCAAGGACAATTTGGACTGCGCTTACAAGAAGGTACGCAAAATCATCAGGCGTCATATTGGGGCCGCGATCCCCGGGGTAGGGCCAAAACCAAAGATGGTGAAGTCGCGTCTTCGCGTACGTGTGAATTAATCCGAATGCACCGCTGACGGTAAAGAAAACACCAAGCAGAATTGAGCCAACGCGCACGAGCTTCTCGGCCGACAGCGCACCTCCCGTCGCGTCACCAGGTAGATGAATGACGCGATTCACAATCCGCCCGGGAATCAGAAATAGGACGAGTCCGACAAGCGCATAAATCCCCAGCCACAATCCCCAATCGGCGCCATATGGTCCGGGAGTGGCAACTACAGAGGGAACGGCGATCAAAGCGTTGATGAGTACGTAAAGGCCCGCGAGTTTTACCGCCAACTTTGTCAATTCGCGAAGATCCATATTTGTGACCGCTAACGCCGCAGTTCAGCGGGCGGCGACAGACGCCGAAGGCGGCTGTTGACGCTCCGCTGGAACTGCTTGTTGGGCCCCATCCTCACCTTGGCTCAGGGGTTGCCGAGCCTCCCGCCCATGCAACCGGAAGAATCTCGAAGTTCAACAGGACAACCGGCTTCTCGGCGTAGTTATGCGCCGTGTGGCTGATGTCTCCAGACTCAAAGAAACAGTCACCGGCCCGATAGACCGTCGTCTTGTCCGGTTGCACGTAGGTCAACTCCCCCGCCGTAACACAGCGCATACCAGGGCCAGCGTGGTGGTGGCCACCGATATAGCCGCCAGGATCATAGGTGACCTCGGTAACGCGCAACTTGTACCGCCCGTTGAGGTCGGTAAGATGGCCAGCGACGACCTCCTCAAGCTTGGTCTTCGCGTGCTGCCCCTTTCTCTCGACGGTAGCGGGTTGGTCTGCGAGTACGGCACCGACTAGGAAGCTAGCCAGGCCGAGCGCAACGGGTACTCTGTTCATGGCGACCTCCTGTTCGGGTGTACCAAACCTCGCACTGCGCAAACTCACGGACGAACCGCCTTGAACCAAGATCGGTCTCCGTGATGTATATAGATCATGCCGTGAAGCACGCCCTCGCGAACTTCTGCCCAACCACGTCCGCAGCACGGGTCGGCGTCATCGTGTCCTTCAAACGAGAACTCGATGCGCTCTTCACCAGCCTGTGACGAGAACGCACAATCCAAGTCAGCTTCCACAGCACCGAATCGCAAGGCGCCGGAGCCGCCCTTCTCGAATTTGATGAACCCGGGACCGTCGAGATCGATGTCGTCACGATCCCATTGCTCCATTTCGGTTATCCGCCAGACACCGGCGAACGGCGACTTCTTCGTCCTTGCTACCACGGGCAGCACCGGGCGGATGGGGCCCAACGCTGGGCTTAACCGGCGCAAAAACAGCAAGCGAAGCGCGGCTGTTTGTGTGTCCGGTTGAAGCCCTTGTTGGGCGTCACCTTCACCGGATCACCTCGTCGGCGCGTACCAGTATCGATTGCGGGATAGTCAACCCGAGCGCCTTGGCGGTCTTCAAGTTGATGGAAAGTCGAAACGTTGTGGGTTGCTCAACCGGCAGGTCAGCCGGCTTCGCACCTTTCAGGATGCGGTCCACCAAGCGCGCAGCGCGCGGGAACAGGGCAACCAAATCCGGACCGTACCACATCAGGCAGCCCGTATCTCCTGGCACCGGATAACCGCAGAT
>CAYNFN010000224.1:0-5442 GCA_964396485.1 uncultured Alcaligenaceae bacterium | reverse complement strand
CCTGTTTGAGATGGCCGATTCCCGCGTCACCGAGCGCCCGCGGGGAACCCAGGCCGCCGGCATAGTAAGTGTAGAAATCGGGTTTGAAACCGGCCTCGCGACTTGCTTTCACCAGCAGCGCCATGTCGTTGCCCCAGTTGCCGGTGATGACGGTGTCGGCGCCAGTGGCCTTGATTTTCGCAATGTAAGGCGAGAAATCCTTGATTTTCCCAAGGGGATGCAACTCGTCGCCGACGATCTGGATGTCCGACCGTTTTCTGGTGAGCATTTCTTTCGCCGCCCTGGCGACCGCCTGGCCAAACGCATAATCCTGATTGAGCAGGTACCCTTTCTTGACGTTCGTGTTTTGCGCGATCGCGTCGGTCAGCGCCGCCATTTTCATGTCGGCGTCGGCGTCGAAGCGAAAATGCCAGAAGCTGCACCTGTCGTTGGTGAGCGCCGGATCGACGGCACCGGTGTTGAGATACAGGACCACCTGGCCGGGATTGCGCTCGTTGTGCTTGTTGACGGCGTCGACCAGCGCCCCCGCAATGTTTGAACCGTTGCTCTGGTTGATAAAGCGAACGCCCTGGTCGATGGCTGACTTGAGCGCGAGTTGCGCTTCCTGCGGACTGCTCTTGCTGTCGAGCGCGATGATTTCTAACCTGGCGCCGCCCAGCACCCCGCCGCGCGCATTGATGGCGTCGGCGGCAAGCTGTGTGTAGCGCACCATGGCTTCGCCGACGTTGGCAAACGGACCCGACAGCGGATCGATGACCGCAATCTTGACACTGTCTGCGGCGAAAGTTGACGTTGCAGCCAGCGCCGTGGTGCCCGCCGTCAGCAAGGCGAGCGCAAATCGTTTCAATTTCATGGAAGTCTCCTCCTCGTTATGTTTCTTTTTGCCGAACGCTGCCTGGGATTGCCGGTGACGGCAAAATCCGTGTTTTGAGGCCAAGAACGCCGGTACGGATCCGGTGGGGCAACCGACGTCAGATCCTAGCCCTTTGTGATTGTAATATGCTGCTCGATAAAGTTTGGTCATGCAAGGTTCCTTCAGATGTGTCCAGGACGGTCGCGCCGCAAAAAACCAGCGAAAATTCCAAGGGTTTGGCCGTTACCCGCACCAGAGTGGATGCCGCGAAGTTGTGGGAGACCGGAAAGAAGGATTATCGTGGAGCGATTAAAAACGGAGGAGTCATGCTCAGTTACGACGTAGTCGAGTGGGGAAAGCCGCTGCAAAAAGCGGAAAAACCCACGCCCAAGCCGACCGGCACCGAAGTTCTGCTGAAGCTGAAGTTTTGCGGCGTGTGCCACAGCGATGTGCACATCCGCGAGGGCTATTTCGATCTCGGCGGCGGCAAGCGCTTCAACATGAGCGATCGCGGGATGCATCCGCCGATAACGTTGGGCCACGAACCCTACGGCACCGTGATCGCCGCCGGGCCCGACGCAAAGGATGCGCCGGTCGGGAGGGACCGGCTGGTGTGCCCGTGGATCGGCTGCGGCCAGTGCGTGCGCTGCCTCGAAGGCATGGACAATCACTGCATGGCACCGCGCTGGATCGGCATCCAGCGCCCCGGTGGCTACGCCGATCACCTGCTTGTTCCGCATCCGAAATACCTGGTGGACGCGGGCGGCGTAGATCCGGCGTGGGCAGCGACGCTGTCGTGCTCCGGGCTCACGACGTATTCCGCGGTATCGCAGCTCAAGCCGATTCCCCGCGACGAGTGGGTGATGCTGCTGGGGGCGGGCGGCCTTGGACTGATGGCGATCGAGATGCTCAAGGCCTTCGGGCACGAGAAGATCGTTTCGGTGGACATCGATGACGCGAAGCTGGTGGTGGCGAAGAAGGAGGGCGCGGCGGCGACGCTGAACAGCCGCGACCCGGAGGCTGCGAAGAAGCTGCAGCAGATTGCCGGCGGGCCTTTGTACGGCGCGGTGGATCTGGTCGGTGCCGCGGACACCGCGAGCCTGGCGCTGGGAGCGCTGCGCAAGGGCGGAAAGCTGATCGTGGTCGGGCTTTATGGCGGGGAAATCCCGGTGTCGCTGGTGGTGGTGGTGCAGCGTGCGTGGAGGATCCAGGGTTCCAGCGTCGGCAACGTCGCCGAACTGAAGGAGGTGATCGCGCTGGCCCGTGCCGGCAGGATCAAGCCGATCCCGATAGAAAAACGGCCGCTGTCGGAAGTCAGCCGCACGCTCGACCAGCTCAAGGCGGGGCAGATCACCGGACGCGTGGTCGCCGCGATCGAATGATCCGGCAGAATCGGTATCAGGATGGGTTGATCGTATGAACCTGCGCGAGACGGAAGCCACGTTCTTGCGGACGCGACGCGCACGCAGAGGCCTTCGCGTATCAGTCATCGTTCCCGCGCTGTTGATTCTGGTGATGGCCGGTTGTGCCGTTCCCCAGGCCAGGCCGCCTGCGGTGCCGCCGCCCGCTCCGCCGGCGGCACCGGCAATGAAGCCCGCCGCATCCAGGATGTCGGCGCAGGACATCAAGGCGGTTACCGCGTATCACAACAAGGTGCGTGCCGATGTCGGCGTCGGTCCGTTGCAGTGGTCGCCGGCCCTGGCGAACTACGCGCAGGAATGGGCCGACCATCTCGCCAGCACGATCTGCGCGATGAAGCATCGCGCAGACGGCCTGTACGGCGAGAACCTGTTTCAGGCCACAGCGGGCGCCTACACTGCGGTGGACGGGGCGACGGCCTGGGAGAGCGAGAAAAAGGAATATCGTGGCGGCGTGCTGACGCGATCAAACTGGCAGCCGGTAGGGCACTACACGCAGATGGTGTGGCGCGACACCCGGATGCTGGGCTGCGGCGAGGCGGTGTGCGACACGACGCTGATCGTGGCCTGCAACTACGACCCACCCGGAAACGTTCTCGGGCGCAAGCCTTTCTGATTCCGGCCGCGACCAACACCATTCGATGTCGCGTTTCGTGCCGTGGCGCAAAGCAATCGCGGGCCACGCCTATCGGCCGGGCCGGCCGGTTCGTTTCTTGCGCGTTTTGGGCTTCGGGTACTGGACCAGTTTCGCGGCGCGTCGCTCGAAGGGGTCGCGGAGCGACAGCAGGCGGATTTGCCGTGCCGAAACGAGCGGGTAATGCCGGAAGTCAGCCAGACGTTCATGCGCCGCCCAGCAGGATTTCTCGCTGGTTATCCAGTCCTCCGAAGCGATGCGCCGCATGTCAAACGGTCCCGAATAGCTGCGCAAAGTCTTGTAACCGCGCTTGTTGTAGTACTCGTGAAAGTACGACATGACCAGCTCGCGCAGGCTGCGGTAGATCGGGTCGCGGTAGCGCAGCGGCGTGCCGTTGGTCTTCGAAATCGCGCCCCACTGGCCGCCACTGCGGAACAACGCGACGACGTGCGGGAAGTCGCTCAGATCGCAGTCCAGGTGCATCACCAGCGGCGGCTTGCCGTGCACCCAGAGCGCGCAGGCGGCGAAGAAAGCACCTTCGATGCAATGCGCGCGGCGCTGCCTCAGCACTTCGCGCACCGACAGGATCGTCTGTCCGCCGATTTCGTGATTGATCGGAATCGCGTTCAAGTACTCCTGAATTTCCCGGGGCGTGGACAAGCGCTTCAGGATCGAGAACTCGCGCTCGCTGAGCCCAAGATCCCGGCGGCGGGCGGAACGCTTTTGAGCTTCGGCGGTCATGCGCCAAGTCGCGGAAAACTACGGAGAACGGGAGTTTGAGCCATGGACAACAACCTGAAATCGAATGGGCCGCTGAAATACTACCTAAGCGGATGTTCGAGGGACAGCAATACCAGAGAGGATCTGCAGCAATGAAGGATTTCGCGACCAAGCGCTTGCCGCAAGCGCCTGATTTGGTGGCGCCGGACGGGTCGGATGTCCGGTTGCTGGCGAGAATGGAACGCGGCGGCATGGCTCACTTCGAGCTGGCGCCGGGGCGCGCCTCGGACGCCATCCGGCATCGCACCGTGGATGAAATCTGGTTCGTGCTGTCGGGCCGCGGCGAGATCTGGCGAAAACAAGGTGACCGCGAGGAAATCGTCGCCCTGGAGACGGGCGTCAGTTTGACGATCCCGGTTGGAACGCATTTCCAGTTTCGTGCCCACGGCGACGTGGCGTTGAAGGCGGTCGGCGTCACCATGCCGCCGTGGCCCGGCGACACCGAAGCCGTGCCGGTGCCGGGAAAGTGGAAGGCGTCGGAATTTTCGTAAGCGGACACGCCCGACGCAGGAAAACCTGGTCTTTGTGCCGGGCTCGCTGCCTGTCCGCCGGCGATCGTGGCTACTTTTTCTGCGGCTTGAACTCGATCACGATGCCGAACAGCGGAGCGTCGCCGACGTTTTTCACCACGTGGATCACCGGCGGACTGAAACTGGGCTGTTCGACAGGGATTTCGACAAACTTCTCCGGCTCGCCGTCGGGCCACTGTTGTAGTCGCGTCTTGTTGAGCTGGATCACCACGCGCTGGCTGTGGCTGTGGCGCGCGCGAGTGTCACCCGGGGTGAGCTTTTCCTCGAACACGAAGAAACGATCGCCGTCGTAAAGCATGGAGTTTTTCTCGGGCGCGATGGTTTCCGGCGGCGATAGCACCGGTGGGTGATCGGGCTTGATAACGACTTCGAAAAACTCCCCTGCCGGGGGCGGGAAGCCTTTTTCGCGTTCGAATACCAGGATATCGCCGCGCGCGAGTTTGCGTTTGGTGTAGCCGACGAAGACCTCAACGTCGTCCAACGCCACGATCACCCGGTCGCCGCACCCGGGCATGTCGGCCTGCGGGCAGGTCACCGCATTGCGGGTGACGCGCACGTAGTCGTTGTCCAGCGCCAGCGCGGTGGCCGGAAAAACAATTGCCAGAACCAATAACAATCGCATGGGATGCTCCCTCAATTCGGTTGTCCTAATTGGTCTCGCGCCGCTCCATATTCACGGCCGAAGCATGCGGTGATCTTGAGGCGGCTCAATCCGGGTGTGGAAGCCTGTCAGTAAGATAAACTAAAAACGAATCCTGGGGCGAAAACGCCTTGGGGTTTGGCGACCCCTCGTATCGGTGCCCGGTCGCGGGTCTTTTCTTGTCCGATCAGATAGACACGTAACATCTTGACGTTCTGACGTCGTAACGTCAAAATGACGCCATGGATACTTCAAAACGCGCTACCGTCTATTTCGAGGCCGAGGTTCACCGTGCTCTACGGCTCAAAGCCGCGGCCTCGGACCGGTCGATTTCAGATATGGTCAACGACGCGGTAAAAGCATCCCTGACCGAAGACGCCGATGATCTTGCGACTTTCTCCGAAAGGAAAAACGAAAAGAGCCTTTCCTTCGACACTTTTGTCCAGGGTCTGAGGCGGCGTGGCCGAATATAGGCTGTTGATCAAGGCATCGGCCGCAAAAGAAATCGAGGCCGTAGGTACGAAGGTTGACCGTCAGCGCATCGTCGAACGCATCCGCATTCTTGCCCGGGAGCCGCGTTCACCCGT
>CAYNFN010000223.1:0-16518 GCA_964396485.1 uncultured Alcaligenaceae bacterium | reverse complement strand
CTTTGACCTTGCCGCCGGGAAACTCCCAATAGCCGGCGTAGGCCTTTCCCTGTGGTCTCTGCGCCAGGAGAAAGCTGCCGTCGTCGCGCTCGATCACCGCGGCCGCAACGTCCACCACATCCATGGGATGAAGGATGAAGGATGAAGGAAATTCCCGGACTTGGGGTTGGATCGCTTACTTCCGCCTTCCGCCTTCACCCTTCATCCTTAGTTTTCCCGCCCAGTCGCGCGCGAAATGCCACGCCACGCGCCCGCTGCGCGAACCGCGGGTGAGCGCCCATTGCAAGGCCTCGTGGCGGGCCTGCGCGCGATCGCGTTCACCCACGCCGAGTTGCCCGAGCCAGTAGTCCACGATCACCAGGTACTCGTCCTGATCGAAAGGGTAGAAGGAAACCCACAGGCCGAAACGCTCAGACAGCGAAATCTTTTCCTCGACACTCTCGCCGGGATGGATTTCCTCGCCAAGATACTTGGTTTCGAGGTTCTCCTGCATGTACTCAGGCATCAGGTGGCGGCGGTTCGAAGTGGCATAGATGAGCAGATTTTCCGAGGTCGCCGACATCGAGCCGTCGAGGACGACTTTCAGCGCCTTGTAACCCGGCTCGTCGGCGTCAAAGGACAGGTCGTCGCAGAACAGGATGAATTTGTACGGCGCATCGGCGACCAGGTCGACAATGTCCGGCAGATCCATCAGATCCTGTTTCTCCACCTCGATCAGGCGCAAGCCCTTCGCCGAGAATTTGTTGAGAACGGCCTTTACAAGCGAAGACTTGCCGGTGCCGCGCGCGCCGGTGAGCAGCACGTCATTCGCGGTCAGCCCTTCGAGGAACTGCCGGGTATTCTGTTCGACCAGGCGGATCTGCTCGTCGATCCCCTGCAGGTCGGTGAGCCGGATCTTGTGCGGGTGCGTCACCGGCCGCAGGAAGCCGCGGCCGTTGCGTTTGCGCCAGCGGTAAGCCGGCGCCGCCTTCCAATCTGGTTCCGGCAGCTTGGGGGGCAGCGCGGCCTCGAGGCGTTCCAGCACCTGTTCGGCGCGTTTGATCAGTCGGTCGATTTCGCTCATTGCTCAACTGCGATAGTCGGCATTGATGCTCACATAATCGTGTGACAGATCGCAGGTCCACACCGTGGCCGCCGAAGCCCCGCGGTTGAGCCCCACGCGCACTGTGATCTCCTGCTGTTTCATCACTCGCTTGCCATCGTCTTCGCGGTAGGCCGGTGCGCGGCTGCCGCCCAGCGCCACCAACACATCCCCGAGGTACAAATCGACTTTGGCAACGTCGAGATCGTCGATGCCGGCGTAACCAATCGCCGCGAGTATGCGGCCGAGATTGGGATCTGAAGCGAAGAACGCCGTCTTTACCAGCGGCGAGTGGGCAATGGCGTAACCGACCTTGCGGCATTCGGTCTCGTTCATTCCGCCTTCGACGCATATGGTGATGAACTTGGTTGCGCCTTCGCCGTCGCGCACCAGCGCCTGCGCCAGAAAGCCCGCCACTTCGGTCACCGCATCGAGGAACAGCCTGAATTCCTGCGAGTCGGAACTGGCGATCTCCGCCGCGCCGGACCGGCCGGTGGCCGCCAGAATGAATGCATCGTTGGTGGAGGTATCGCCATCGACCGTCACGCAGTTGAACGAGCGTTCCGCGGCGTAGGCGGTCGCCTGCTGCAGCAGCGTCTGGCCAACAGCTATATCAGTAGCCACGAAGCCCAACATGGTCGCCATGTTCGGCCGGATCATTCCCGAACCCTTGGCGATACCCGTTACGGTCACGCCATGGCCGCCGATGTCGATGCGCTTCGAGTACGCCTTCGGCACGGTGTCGGTGGTCATGATCGCCCACGCCGCCGCCTCCCAGTTTGTCTCCGCGAGCGTGGCGATGCAGCGCGGCAGCCCGGCGGCGATGCGATCGACCGGAAGCGGCTCCATGATGACGCCGGTGGAAAACGGCAGCACCTGTTCCGGTGTGCAACCGAGCAGCGAGGCGACCTCGTTGCAGGTCTGCGTGGCACGCGCCAGACCGTCCTCGCCGGTACCGGCGTTGGCGCAGCCGGTATTGACGACCAGCGCCTGAATCGAGCCGGCCTGCAGATGCGCCTTCGCCACTGTGACCGGTGCGGCGCAGAAGCGGTTGCGGGTGAACACGCCGGCAACCCGCGTCCCCTTGGACAGGGTCATCAGCATCAGGTCCTTGCGATTGGCCTTGCGGATACCGGCTTCAGCGATGCCCAGGCGCACGCCCTTCACCGGCAGCAGCGTCGCAGGATCAGGAGCGCACAGATTTACCGCCATTTGCCGGCTCCGGCTTGTCCGCTCTCGGTATTTGCCGGCGCGCCGCGCACGGTGGCTCGACCCTCGCACATCCGCTTCGCTTAGCCGAGCTTACCGTGGCACTGCTTGTACTTCTTGCCGGACCCGCACGGGCAGGGGTCGTTGCGCCCGACCTTCTGGCCACTGCGCACAAACGGCTGGACTTTGGTTTCGGCGTTTGCCCTTTCGAGCGCCTCGTCGTGATCGGCATGCTGGTACTGCACGTTCTTGAGCTTGACCTGTTCCTTCTCGGCGACCACCTGCGCCTCCTCGGCAGTCCCGATTCTCACGGTCATCAGGATGCGGGTAACCTCGGTACGCACGGTTTCGAGCATCAGCGAAACCAGCTCGAAGGCCTCGCGCTTGTACTCCTGCTTCGGATTCTTCTGCGCATAGCCCCGCAGATGGATGCCCTGGCGCAGGTGATCCAGCGCGGCGAGATGCTCGCGCCAGTGACTGTCCAGCCGGTCCAGCATGATCGAGCGCTCGACAGCATGCACTTTCTCTACATCTGCGTTGCTGAACTTGTCCTCGTAAAGCTTGTTGGCGGCTGCGATGATGCGGGCGCGCAGCCTTTCCTCGTCGAGGCTCTCGTCCTGCTTCAACCACTGCTGCAGCGGCAGTTCCAGGCCCAGCTCGCCGGCTAGCGTCCTTTCAAGGCCGGGAACGTCCCACTGCTCCTCGACGCTCTCGGGCGGAATATGCTGCGATATCAGGGATTCGACTGTGCCTTCGCGCATCGAGCGGATGGTTTCCGAGATGTCTGTCGCTTCGAGCAGTTCGTTGCGCTGCTGGTAGATCACCTTGCGCTGGTCGTTGGCTACGTCATCGTATTCCAGCAACTGCTTGCGGATGTCGAAGTTGCGCGCTTCGACCTTGCGCTGCGCGTTCTCGATCGCACGCGTCACCCAGGGATGCTCGATTGCCTCGCCGTCGGGCATCTTCAGCCGGTCCATGATCGCCGCCACCCGGTCCGAGGCAAAGATGCGCAGCAGCGGATCCTCGAGGGCCAGGTAGAAGCGGCTCGAGCCCGGGTCGCCCTGGCGGCCAGAGCGCCCGCGCAACTGGTTGTCGACTCGCCGCGACTCGTGCCGCTCGGTGCCGATGATGTGCAGGCCGCCGGCACCAACCACCTGCTGATGCAGCTTTTGCCAGCGGTCGCGCATCTCGGCGACGCGCTTTTCCTTTTCCTGATCCGGAAGGCTGGCGTCGTTGCGGACTTTGTTGATCTCGGGTTCGGGATTTCCCCCCAGCACGATGTCGGTTCCGCGGCCCGCCATATTGGTGGCGATGGTGACCATCTTGGGCCGCCCGGCCTGGGCGATGATCTCCGCTTCGCGTGCGTGCTGCTTGGCGTTCAGTACCTGGTGCGGCAGCTTGGCTTTTTCGAGTTGTGTCGCCAGCAGTTCCGAGTTCTCGATCGAAGTGGTGCCGACCAGAGCCGGCTGGCCGCGCTCGTAACAGTCTTTGATGTCGTTGATGACCGCCTGGTACTTCTCGCGCGCAGTCCGGTAGACCTGGTCCATGCGCTCTTCGCGGATCATCGGCATGTGGGTGGGGATGATCATGGTTTCCAGCCCGTAGATCTGCTGGAATTCATAGGCTTCCGTGTCGGCGGTACCGGTCATGCCCGCCAGTTTTTTGTACATGCGGAAATAATTCTGGTACGTGATCGAGGCGAGCGTCTGGTTCTCGCGCTGGATGCGCACGCCCTCCTTGGCCTCGATCGCCTGGTGCAAGCCATCGGACCAGCGCCGCCCGGGCGTCAATCGTCCGGTGAATTCATCGACGATGATGATCTCGTCGTTCTGCGCCACGTAGTGCTGGTCGCGATGGAACAGCGAGTGCGCGCGCAAACCGGCGTACAGATGGTGCATGAGAGCGATGTTGGCTGCGTCGTACAGGCTGCCGTTCTCCGGCAGCATGCCGGCCTTGGTCAGCAGCTCTTCGGCACGCTCGTGACCAGCCTCGGTCAACAGCACCTGATGCGCCTTTTCGTCCACAGTGAAATCGCCGGGGCCGTTCTCCTCCTTGACCCGGGTGAGCTTGGGAACGATCTCGTTCATCCGGTAATACAGGTCGGTGCTGTCGTCCGCCTGGCCGGAAATGATGAGCGGCGTTCTTGCCTCATCGATCAGGATCGAGTCGACCTCGTCGACGATCGCATAGGGCAGGCCCCGCTGTACCCGCTCGCTGGCCTGGAACACCATGTTGTCGCGCAGATAGTCGAAGCCGAACTCGCTGTTGGTGCCGTAGATGATGTCGGCGGCATAGGCCTGCTGCTTCAGCTCGTGCTCCATCTGCGACAGGTTGACGCCGACGCTCAAGCCCAGGAACCGGTACACGCGCCCCATCCACTCGGCATCGCGGTTGGCCAGGTAGTCGTTGACCGTGACCACGTGGACGCCGCGGCCCGAGAGCGCGTTGAGATAGGCCGGCAGGGTTGCCACCAGCGTCTTGCCTTCGCCGGTGCGCATCTCCGCGATCTTGCCGTTGTGAAGCGCGATGCCTCCGCGCAACTGCACGTCGAAGTGGCGCATGTTGAGCACGCGCCGGCTGGCTTCGCGCACGGTCGCAAACACTTCCACGAGGAGATCGTCGGGCGTTTCGCCATTGTGGACGCGTTGCTTGAATACCTCGGTGCGCGCGCGCAAGTCGGCATCGCTCGTTTCGCGCAGGCCGGGCTCGAGCGCGTTGATCGCCTGTACGGCGTGCGCATACTTGCGCAGCAGCCTGTCGTTGCGGCTACCGAATATTTTCTTGAGAGGGTTCGTGAACATTCAACACAGCTTCCTCAAAGCAAGAGGGGTGGGGGCGCCTGCCCCCACCCCTCCGCTGAAATCGTCTTGCAGTTCGGCTCAGCCCGGCACTTGAAGGAAGCGCGCGGGATTCTGTGGGGCTCCCGATTGACGCACTTCGAAATGCAGATGCATACCGGTCGATCGGCCGGTGTTGCCGACTTCGGCAATCTTTTGGCCGCGCAGAACCACGTCTCCGACTTTTGCTATCAGCTTGGACGCATGAGCGTAGCGCGTGACCAAACCGTTGCCGTGATCGATCTCAATCATATTACCATACTGAGGATGCGGGCCCGAAAACACCACGACGCCGCCGGCAGCACAAGTGACCGCCTCGCCTTGCTGCGCCATGAAGTCCATTCCTTCGTGGAAGGCATTCCACCCGGTGAACGGGTCGATGCGCCAGCCAAAGTTCGAGGAGTACCAGCCGGTGTTGACCGGAAGCTGGGTCGGCAGCAACTGCTGTTTGGCGTGCACCAGCGTCCACATCGATTCCAGGACACCGAGCTTGTCGGTTCGATCATCGACCTGTTGCGCCAATCGGTCCAGATTTTCGCCAAGCTCGCCCATCGAGAGTTCCTTCGAAGGGATGGTGGACACCGCGCCACCGCGCGCCGGCGCCTGGTCGAACATGAATTCCTGCGGCTTGATGCCGGCAAGCTTGGTGAGGCGCTTGCCCAGCGTGTCGAGCCGCTGCAACTTCGCCTGCATTTCCCCCAGCCGTGCGGCCATGGTATTCAGGCTTTCGCGCAGGTAGGACTGGGTCTTGCGGGTCTGTTCGGCTTGTACCGCCTCCAGCAGGGTCTGCAGATACGGGCTCTGGTTGGTGACTGCATAACGCAGCGAGAAGTAATTCATCAGGACGGCCAGCGACACCACCAGAAGACCGAGCAAGAGCCCCAGGAAGATGACCTGGGGCGTGCTGACAGCGAAGCTGCGCGCCTGCGCAAATTTGTTGGAAACCAGAATAATATTCATCCGTTCCCCTTCTGTGCCTTCAAGGACTCAGCCAGCCGTGACCAGCGAACGCATCGGCCTGCTCATCGATAGACTTCCGCAATTACAGGGCCTCAACCGCCAGGTTCGCCGGCTGCTAGCCCTGCAAAACATATTGACTGAAGTGCTGCCCGACAGCCTGGCCACTTCGACCACGGTGGCTCTCTCAGCTGCCGATGAACTGGTTCTGTTTGCTGACAACGGCGCCGCTGCCGCCAAACTGAAACAACTCGCGCCGCGAATATTGGTGTTTTTCCGACAACGGGGACATGAGGTTACCGGAATTCGAGTACAAGTGCAACTAAGGATCCTTCATAACCCATTGCCACAAAAACAAATTTATTTAGGCCCGACGGCCCGCCAAGCGATCTCCGAATTCTCCGCGACGCTGGACACGTCGCCCCTCAAATCTGCCCTGGAGCGCCTCGGTCGTCGCAAGACGCGCCTGTCAGACCACCACGACTAAGCGTTCAAGAGCATATAAAACCATCAAAATCAACACGGTAACAAAGCCGATGACGAGCGTGCGGACGGTGAAGCGCAACCACCGGCGATCTCTGGTTACGACATATCCAACCAAGGATACGCCCAAAGTAATCGCCCGCTGCGCGCCAAAGATTCTCAGGACCAACATGGTATTCGGTTGTCCGGTGGCCCGCAGCGGTGCGGCCCAAAAAAAACTAACCGGATCGACAGGTCAGCCGCCGAATCAGGCAGCCTGGATCTGCAACCTCAGGAAAGCGGGGGCCTCTTCGGGTCTGAGGAAGCTGACGAACTCCCACGCCGTGGCATCTTCCATCAGCCGGCGCAGTAGCCCGTTGTTCAGCGCATGGCCGGACTTGTAGGCCGAGTAGGCCCCGATCAGCGGATGTCCCAGCAGGTAGAGGTCGCCGATCGCGTCCAGAGCCTTGTGTTTGACGAATTCGTCCTCGTAGCGCAGGCCATCCGCGTTCAGCACGCGGTATTCGTCCATGACGATAGCGTTGTCGAGGCTGCCACCCAGGGCTAGCCCCTGTGCGCGCATGTTCTCGACGTCCTGCATGAATCCGAAAGTCCGGGCCCGGCTGACTTCCTTGATATAAGAGGTGTGTTCGAAGTCCACGACCACGTGCTTGTTGGAACTGGCAAACACCGGGTGTTTGAAATCGATGCTGAAATCGACCCGGAAACCGTTGTAAGGATCGAACCGGACCCATTTGTCGCCCTGCCTCAATTCGACCGGCTTCTTGATGCGGATGAATTTCTTGGCGACGGCCTGTTCGTCGATCCCCGCTGACTGCAACAGGAACACGAACGGAGAGGCGGAGCCGTCCATGATCGGCACTTCGCCGGCACTCAGATCGACATAGACGTTGTCGATCCCCAGGCCCGCGAGCGCCGACATCAGGTGCTCGACGGTTTGGACCCGGGCACCGCCCCCCTCCAGGCAAGACGACAGGCGGGTGTCCCCCACGGCGTAAGGATCGGCCTTGATGTCCACCACCTGATCGAGGTCCACGCGCCGGAACACGATACCGGTGTCGGCAGCAGCGGGGCGCAGCGTCAGGTAGACCTTTTCACCGGTATGCAGGCCGACCCCGGTGGCGCGAACTATGTTTTTCAGCGTGCGTTGCTTGATCATTTCGATGCTTCTCGCGGCGCGGACTTGTGAGCCATCGCCTACTGTCACATAAACGGTTGATTAGATTACCATAGCACCGCTCGAAGTACTACTGTGGCAGCTACGATTGCCGCTTTGCCAAAGAGCTTCATTCAAGCCGGAATCTAGTCGGCCTGTTTGCGCAGAAACGCCGGAATGTCGAGCATATCCACGCCCGATTGCTTCATCGCCTCCACTGCCGCGTCGCGCGAACGCCGGCGCATCACCGCCGGGGCCTCGAGCGCCCCATAGTTCACCGCCAATGGGCCCGCATCGGTACCGGTTTTCACCACCGTCAACGGCTTCTGGTGATGACGGTTGACCGCTGCGGCCCCGCCTAGGCCGGTCGCCACCATGGTGACGCGCAGCCGGTCTTCCATGCCTTCGTCGATCACGGTACCGACGATAACCGTGGCATCCTCGGCGGTGAAACCCTTGATGGTGTTCATCACTTCGTGCACTTCCTTCATTTTCAGGTTAGTGCCGGCGGTAATGTTCACCAGCACGCCGCGTGCACCCGCCAGATTCACGTCCTCGAGCAGCGGGCTCGCCACCGCCTGCTCCGCGGCGCAGTGCGCGCGGTCCGCACCCGCGGCCATCGCCGAACCCATCATCGCCATGCCCATTTCGGACATGACAGTGCGAACGTCGGCGAAATCTACATTCACCAGGCCCGGGCACTTGATCACCTCGGCAATGCCGGCCACCGCGCCGTGCAATACCGTGTTCGCTGCCTTAAACGCATCCAGCATGCTGACGTCCTCGCCCAAAACCTGCATCAGTTTGTCGTTTGGGATCACGATGAGCGAATCGACGTGCCGGCACAGCTCGTCCAGCCCCTGCTGCGCAATTTTCTGGCGCTTGCCTTCGAATGCGAAGGGCTTGGTAACCACCGCGACCGTGAGAATGCCGAGTTCGCGCGCCGCTTCAGCCACGACGGGCGCCGCACCGGTACCGGTGCCGCCTCCCATGCCGGCGGTGAGGAACAGCATGTCGGCGCCCTCGATCAGCTCGATAATACGCTCGCGGTCTTCCATCGCCGCCTCGCGGCCGATGTCGGGATTGGCACCGGCGCCCAGGCCCTTGGTCACATTCGGCCCGAGTTGCAGCAGGGTCTTCGCCTTGTTGCGCTTGAGCGCTTGCGCATCGGTGTTGGCGCAGATGAACTCCACGCCTTCCACGCCTTCATTGATCATGTGATCGACCGCGTTGCCGCCGCAGCCGCCCACGCCCACCACTTTGATCATCGCTTCCTGGGGTTGCGTATCCACGATTTCAAACATTTCTCATCTCCTCTGTGAATGATCATGAAAAATCAAATCCAAACTCTCCCTTTGAATCCCGTCCTCTAAAAATTCGTCTCGAACCATTTCTTCATGCGCCCGAAAATCTGCTTGAATGAGCCGCTCTGCATCTTCTCTATCTGATGGCGCTGGTGCTGGCTCAGCCCAGCCATCACCAAACCCACGCCGGTCGAGTAGCGCGGATTGCGAATCACTTCCGACAGACCGCCGGCGTAGCCCGGCAGCCCCAGCCGCACCGGCATGTGGAACACCTCTTCTCCCAGTTCCACCATGCCCTGCATCGAACTGCTTCCGCCGGTGATCACGATTCCCGAAGAGAGCAGCTCCTCGAAGCCGCTCCGGCGCAGTTCCGCCTGCACCAGCGAGTACAGTTCCTCCACCCGCGGCTCGATCACCTCGGCTAAGGTCTGCCGCGACATCTTCCTGGGTTCGCGGTCGCCCACGCCGGGTACTTCCACCATCTCCTGCGCGTCGGCGAGTTCTCTCAGTGCGCAGCCGTAGCGGCGCTTGATCTCCTCGGCCTCCTTGGTGGGGGTGCGCAGCGCCATCGCGATGTCGTTGGTGATCTGGTCACCCGCAATCGGTATCACCGCGGTATGGCGAATCGCGCCCTGGGTAAATACCGCGATGTCCGAGGTGCCGCCGCCGATGTCCACCAGACACACGCCCAGATCGCGCTCGTCCTCGGACAACACCGCCGTCGCCGACGCGAGCGGCTGCAGGATCAGGTCGTTGACCTCGAGCCCGCAGCGGCGCACGCATTTCATGATGTTCTGCGCCGCCGAGACCGCACCGGTGACGATGTGCACCTTCACCTCCAGCCGCACGCCGCTCATGCCCAGCGGCTCGCGCACGTCCTCCTGGCCATCGATCACGAATTCCTGGTTGAGCACGTGCAGGATCTGCTGATCGGCCGGGATCGGGATCGCCTTTGCGGTCTCCACCACGCGGTCCACATCCGCCTGCGCAACCTCGCGGTCCTTGATCGCCACCATGCCGTGGGAGTTGAAGCTGCGGATGTGGCTGCCTGCAATGCCGGTCCAGACCTCGCGTATCTTGCAGTCCGCCATCAGTTCCGCCTCCTCCAGCGCGCGCTGAATCGCGTTGACGGTGGATTCGATGTTCACCACCACGCCCTTCTTCAGGCCGCGCGAAGGCGAGCTTCCCATGCCGATCACCTCGAAGCCGCCTTCCGGCTTCATCTCCGCAACGATGGCTGCGATCTTCGAGGTGCCGATGTCCAGCCCCACGATCAGATTCTTGCTTTCCTTTCTTCCGCTCAATGCCATTGGTCTCGTATCACCGCTTCATCAGGTTTTCCCGGCGTCCCATTTCAGTTCCTGGGTGCGTACGGCAAATCCATTGCTGTAGCGCAGGTCCACGTGCGAAGGCGGATGCGGCAGCCGTGCCACAGTGCGCCGGTATGCCGATACGAAGCCCGCGAGCCGCGCTTCCAGGTTTTCGCGTCCGAGCTGCAGTACCATTCCGTCGTCCAGATGCAGTTGCCACGCACGCCGCGCGGAAAGCGTGATCAGCACCACTTTCCTGCCGATCGGCGCGAGCAAACGATCGAACTCGGCGTAGCGCGCCACGACTTCTGCGGCCGTGCCATCTGGTCCGAAAAATACCGGCAGCGTGCTGCTGATCGCGGCTTCGAACACCTCGCCGTGGGCATTCACCAGCGCGGTCGAACCCCAGCGCGCCAGCGGCCGGTGTTCTTCCACCGCGACCTCCAGGCGATCCGGCCATTGCCTGCGCACGTTGACCTTGCGCACCCAAGGCAGCTTCTCGAACGCTTCGCGCGCGTGTGCCAGGTCGACGGTGAAGAAATTGCCCCGCAGTTCGCGCGCTATCACCGCCGCGACCTGATCGTCGGTCACGTGACCCACGTCGCCGATGACTCGGATTTCGCGCAAGGGGAACACCGGCAGATGCACCACGTAATGGATGCAGCCGTAAACGATCAGCAGCGCGGCTGCGCCATAGAGCAATCCGGCTGTCCGGTTCAGCGTGGCCGCGTTATCCCACATGCGCGTCCTCCAGAATTCGCACGACCAGATCGTCGAACGGGATGCCCGCCACCTTTGCCGCCATCGGCACCAAGCTGTGGCCGGTCATTCCCGGCACCGTGTTCGCCTCCAGCAGGTAAGGCTCGCCTTTGGCATTGAGCATCACGTCCACCCTCCCCCAGCCTCGGCAGCCGAGGATGCGGGATGCTTTGAGGGCGAGCGCCTGAATGCGGCTCTCCAGCGCAGCCGGCAATCCGGACGGGCAGAAGTAGCGGGTCTCGTCGGAGAAATACTTCGCCTGGTAGTCGTAGCTGCCGCCCGGCGCTTCGATGCGGATCAGCGGCAACGCCTGCTCTCCCAAGATCGAGGCCGTAACTTCCACGCCCGCGACGAATTCCTCGGCCAACACCATTTCGTCGTGCTGCGCCGCCTTTTGGTATGCCGCTTCCACGTCCTGGTCGCGGGTGACCTTGGTCAAGCCGATGGTCGAGCCCTCGCGCGAAGGCTTCACGATCAGCGGCAGCCCGAGATCATTCGCCACCGCCTTGAAGTCGGAACCCGCCTCCAGCATCAGGAAACGCGGCGTAGAGATGCCGGCGGCGATCCAGACCAGCTTGGTGCGCCACTTGTCCATTGCCAGGCCGCTCGCCATTACGCCGCTGCCGGTGTACGGGATGTCCATCAGCTCGAGCGCGCCCTGGACCGTGCCGTCTTCGCCGTAGCGTCCATGCAGTGCGATGAACACGCGATCGAATCCCTGGCTGCGCAGCTCGTGCAGATCGCGGTCGCGGGTGTCGAAGGCATGCGCGTCCACGCCCTTGCGCTTGAGCGCGGCAAGCACTGCGTTCCCGCTCATGAAAGAAATCTCCCGTTCGGCGGAGCGGCCGCCCATCAATACGGCCACCTTTCCGAATTCACTCATCGGATAGCAACTCCATGAACCGCGTCTCCCGGGCGGCCGCAACGCGCGCCTCCGCGGTCGCATCCCCGCAAGCGGGGCGGCTGTCGAGGCGGAGCAGGGGCCCCAACTTCAAGTTGGGGATGCGACCTGAGATCAGACGCAAAGGGATCGCCCGCCGCCCTCGATCGCCTCCGAGGTCAGATCCCCGAACAGAAAACGTTCGGGGCCCCTCTTCCGCTCTACGGCGATCCCTGCTCCGCGCTCCGGCGCACCCGCCCATCAAGCCACCTTTCCGAAACTCTTTACCTTCACGCCTCTCGCCTCTCGCCTCTCGCCTCACCGACTATCTGCACTTCGCGCTCGAGTTCGACGCCGGTTCTGCGCTTCACGGTTTCCTGCACCAGGGTGATCAGTTCTTCGATATCCTTCGCGGTGGCATCGCCCTGATTGACGATGAAGTTGGCGTGCTTGAGTGACACCTCGGCCGCGCCGATGCGCTTTCCCTTGAGCCCGCATGATTCGATCAGCCGCGCGGCGTGATCACCGGGCGGATTGCGGAACACCGAGCCCGCGTTGGGTTCATTCAGCGGCTGGCTGGCGATGCGGCGCGACAGAAAATCCTTGATCGTCTGGCGGGCGCGGCCACCGTCGCCGTAACGGAAGCGGAACCAGGCGGCGACGAAGAACTCGTCCTGTGCCTGCACCGGAATGACGCGGCGGTAGCCAATGGAGTATTCGCCCGGCGATCGGATCTGCAATCGTCCGCTGAGATCGACCGTGCGCACCCGCGCCACCGCATCCCAGGTCTCCGCCCCGTAACATCCGGCATTCATCGCCAGCGCTCCGCCGACGGTGCCGGGTATACCGGCGAGAAACTCCGCGCCTTCGAGGTTGTGGACGGCCGCGAAGCGGGCCACTTTCGGACAGGCCACGCCGGCCTCGGCGTAGATCTCCGCCGCGCCGGCCTCCTCGTCGAGGAAGAATCGCCGCAACAATGCATGCGTGAATACCACCGTGCCGCGGATGCCGCCGTCCCGCACCAGCAGGTTGCTGCCCAGACCGGCGAAGAAAACCGGCTCCGTGTGCGGCAAGCCACGGAGGAACACGCACAAGTCATCAAGATCTGCGGGCAGGTAGGCGCGATCCGCGGTCCCGCCGGCGCGCCAGCTGGTGTGCCGGCGCATCGGCTCATCGCGCCGCAGTTCGCCGCGAAGCGCGGGTGTCCCTGATTGCACCTGCTCAGACATATCCATATCTGTCAGCAAGGGCGGCAGTCGACATTTCCTTCAGCTTTCATCCCTCGTCCTCACTTGTCCCCGGAGGGGATCATCTTTGCCACGTTTGCTGGCACGCCGCCTATCGAGCCGGCGCCCATCGTGATCACCACGTCCCCGGGTTGGACGGACGCCAGGATTGCCGCCCCCAGCTCGATCACGTGTTCGACGAACACCGGCTCGACCTTTCCGGCGACGCGCACTGCGCGCGCCAGCGCCCGGCCGTCTGCGGCAACGATCGGCGCCTCGCCGGCCGGATACACTTCGGTAAGCAGCAGCGCGTCCACCGAAGACAGCACTTTCACGAAGTCTTCGAAGCAGTCACGCGTCCTGGTGTAGCGATGCGGCTGAAATGCCAGCACCAGGCGCCGGCCGGGAAAAGCACCGCGGGCTGCGGCGACGGTCGCCGCCATCTCCACCGGGTGATGCCCGTAATCGTCGATCAGCGTGAAGCTGCCGCCCTTGCGCAGCGCCACGTCGCCGTAACGCTGGAAGCGCCGCCCGACGCCGCGAAACTCCGCCAGCGCGTTGACGATTGCGGCATCGGGTGCACCAATTTCCATGCCCACCGCGATCGCGGCGAGCGCGTTCTGCACGTTGTGCAGGCCCGGCAGATTGAGCGTGATTCTCAGATCGGGCGCCGCCTGCGCGTGCCCGTTGAAGCCGATCTTGCGCACCACGCGAAACCGCATCTGCCCCGCCGCCGCCTCCACGTCCACCGCGCGAATCTGCGCGCCGTCGGTCAGGCCGTAGGTGGTGACCGGCCGGGTGATGAGCGGCGTCAGGCTGCGGACGTTAGCGTCGTCGATGCACAGCACCGCCATCCCGTAAAAGGGCAGGTGTTCGATGAATTCGAGGAAGGCCTGGCGCAGCTTTCCGAAGTCATGTCCGTAGGTCTCCATGTGATCCGCGTCGATATTGGTGACCACTGCCAGCACCGGCTGCAGGTAGAGAAAAGAAGCGTCGGACTCGTCGGCCTCCACCACGATGAACTCGCCGCTGCCGAGCTTGGCGTGGGAACCGGCCGCTTCGAGCCGGCCGCCGATCACGAAAGTCGGATCCATATCCGCCTCGGCAAGCACGCTCGCGATCAGGCTGGTGGTCGTGGTCTTTCCGTGTGTGCCCGCAACCGCGATGCCCTGCTTGAGCCGCATCAATTCCGCCAGCATCATCGCGCGCGGCACTACCGGAATGCGCCTCGCGCGCGCGGCCGCCACTTCCGGGTTGTCCGGCTTGACGGCGGTAGAAGTGACGACCGCGTTTGCGCCGCTGACATTGGCATCGGCGTGGCCGATGTGCACTTTCGCGCCCAGTGCCTTGAGCCTCTGGGTCGCGGCGCTGTCGACGATGTCGGAACCGCTCACCTCGAAGCCCAGGTTGAGCATCACCTCGGCGATGCCGCTCATTCCGGCGCCGCCGATGCCGACGAAGTGCACGTGTTTGACTTTATGTTTCATCCCGCGGCGGCCATACAATGCTCGGCGACCACACGAGTAGCGTCCGGTTTGCCGAGCGAACGCGCCAGCGTTGCCATCTCGAGCAGTTTTTCGCGAGTAAAGCCGAGCAGCAGATCTGCGAGCTTGCGCGGCGTCAGTTCGTTCTGCGGCAGCAGCACCGCCGCCGACTTGTCGGACAAGAAACGGGCGTTGTGGGTCTGGTGGTCATCCACCGCGTGCGGGAGCGGCACCAGTACGCAGGCCACGCCCGCGGCAGCGAGTTCCGCCACCGTCAAGGCGCCTGCGCGGCAGATGACCACGTCGGCATCGGCGTAGGCGCCCGCCATGTCGTGGATGAAAGCAAGCGCGGTTGCGTTCACGCCGGCATCGCGATAGTTCTTCTCGAGCGCGGCGATGTGCTTCTCGCCGGCCTGATGCGTGACGTCGGGCCGGCAGTTCTCGGGTATCAGCGCCAGCGCTCGCGGCACTGTGTCATTCAATATCTGCGCACCGAGGCTGCCGCCCACCACCAGGACTTTGAGATGGCCACTGCGGTCGCGGAATCGCTGCTCGGGCGCCGGCAGTTCGGCGATTTCGCGACGCACGGGATTGCCCGTCCACTCGGACTTCTTCAGCGCTCCCGGAAACGCGACCAGGATGCGGTCTGCAACCTGCGCCAGCACCTTGTTCGCAAGTCCGGCGATCGAGTTCTGCTCGTGCAGTACCAGCGGCCGGTCGAGAAACGCAGCAATCATTCCGCCCGGAAAGGCGATATAGCCGCCCATGCCCAGCACCACGTCGGGACGCACCCGGAAGATGGCGCGGGCGCTTTGCCAGAACGCGATCAGGAGATTCAATGGCAGCAGCGCCAGACGCACGATGCCTTTGCCGCGCAGACCGGAAAAGCGGATCCACTCGACCGCATAACCGTGCTTCGGCACCAGCGTGGCTTCCATTCCGCTGCGCGCGCCAAGCCAGACCACTTTCCAGCCGCGGTCGCGCAGATAGTCGGCCACCGCAAGAGCCGGGTAGATGTGGCCGCCGGTCCCGCCAGCCATCACGAGGATGGTGCGCGTGGCGACTGATTCGCGCATCCCGCTCACAAAGACAGGCCTTTCATCATCTGGCGGTTCTCGTAATCGACTCTGAGCAGGATCGCCAGCGCGCAGCAGTTGGCGACGATGCCGCTGCCGCCGAACGAGAGCAGCGGCAAGGTGAGCCCCTTGGTCGGCAACACGCCCATATTCACGCCCATGTTGATGGCCGCCTGTGCGCCGATCCACAGTCCCACACCCTGTGCCACCAGCGCCGAGAAGTAGCGCTCCAGCCGCGCCGCCTGATTGCCGATCGCAAAGGCGCGCCAGGTCAGCCACGCAAACAGCGCGATCACTGCAATCACCCCGGCAAGTCCCAGCTCTTCGGCGATCACCGCCAGCAGAAAGTCGGTATGCGCTTCCGGCAGGTAGAACAGTTTCTCGACGCTGGCGCCCAAGCCCACGCCGAACCACTCGCCGCGACCAAAGGCGATGAGCGCGTGCGACAATTGATAGCCCTTGCCGAACGGGTCGGACCAGGGATCCATGAATCCCATGACGCGCTGGAGGCGGTAAGGCGAAGACCAGATCAGCAGCATGAAGCCGATGATCAGCAGCGTGATCAGGGCGGCGAACAGCTTCCAGTTCATCCCCCCCAGGAACAGGACACCCATCGCGATTACCGTGATGACCACGAATGCGCCGAAGTCAGGTTCGCGCAGTAACAGTCCTCCCACCAGCAACATCACCGTCAGCATCGGCAGGAACCCCTTGCGGAAACTGTGCATCAACGCCGCCTTGCGCACCGTGTAATCG
>CAYNFN010000222.1:0-7017 GCA_964396485.1 uncultured Alcaligenaceae bacterium | reverse complement strand
TACTCGCCGGAGTTGAAGTTCAGGGCCATGGCGGTGTTGCGGGTGGACGTGCAGGAAGAGGGTGTGGACAGCCTGCGGATGCGTACCGTGATGAACAAACCCGCGCCGCACGAACACCCGCCAGGGACGGCGCCCACCACCCTCGCCATGCCGGCGTTCAAGTAGTACCGCAACGTTCGCGGGCATCGCCCCGCGGTTTCCCCTGGTTTCCTACTCCTTGTAAGGCTCCACGACGCTCGCGCGCAGCGAGTAACCGATGTCGATGTTCGACTCCCCGTCCACCAGGTACAGCGACTTCGTGCTTGCGGCGGTGGACATCCGGCCCGTCACCCAGACCGGCGCGAACAGGGTGACATTGCCCACCGGTTTGTCCGACTTGACGTGCACGATCTGGTTCGGCGGCGGCGGCGGGGTGTGGATGCAGGCGCCGACCCACGGCACCAGCAGGAACTCGGTGATCTCCTTGCCCGAGAATTCCAGCGGCAGCAGGTAGCCGGGAATGCGCACCGTCTGACCGTCGAGCGTCGCGTTCACCGACCGGGCCCCCAGGCGACTCTGCTCGGCGATCTCTTTGCGCTTCGTCAGCAGACCGTCGACGTCGATACCCGCCTGTTCGAGCTTGCGCGCGGCCGCCTGCTCGTCCGCGAGTTCGATCGGCGACACCTTTTCGCCGCGCGCGATACGGTCGCGAACCGCGGCGATATCGGTCAACTGCAGGGCCTGTTGCCTGCTCAAGCTGGCGAAAATGTGATCGGCCGGCAGCGGCGGGACCAGGTCCTTCCACATCAACTGGCGCGGCGCGTCGGCCCACGCGACCGGCGCCAGCAGCGTACAGAACAGGATGAGGACAGCGCGCAGGCAGTACTTGGTCGTCATTGCAGTGGTCTCACGGTGTCAGATTCGTATGGTCATTCCGTCGGCCAGCGAATAGCGGTAGATCCGATAAGCGGGGATCAGGCCGATGAGCACACCGGCCGCGGCCACCACGATCATCAGCGCAAACTCGTAAGCCGAAGGCCAGCCTACCACGATGAACAGCCCCAGGCGGGACTCCAGCCACGGCCGGCCGGCCAGCAGCCCCAGGTAAAGAGCCGCGATGCCGAGCGCGATTCCCAGCAGAGTCAAAAATGCTGCTTCGCCGAGGATCAGGCCGAAAATGTGCATCGGGCGCGCGCCGACCGAACGCAGCACCGCCATCTCGCGGCGGCGTTCGCTCAGGCTGGTGAGCAGGGCGACCAGCATGCCTGCAAGACCCACCACCACGACCAGCGCCGATACCGCGAACAGCGTCTTCTCCGCCGCACCTACGATTTCCCATACCTCCAGCAGCGTTGCACCGGGCAGGATTGCGGTTAACGGTTCCCCGGAATATTCGTTGACCAGCCTCTGCATCGACAGCGCCGCACCGCGCGACTTGAGTCCCACCAGGAACGCAGTGATCGCGCGCTCTGTTTTCTTTTCGGCGTGATGTTCGTGCTCTTCTGCGCCTGCACGCACTGCGGCCGCGAGCGGGTCGAAAGCATCTTCAGCCGCATCCGCATGGACGGCATCCATGCCCTCCAGCGTGACATGTACGGTGCGGTCCACCGGCGTGCCGGTCCGCTCGAGCACCCCGACCACCCGGAACGGCTGATCCTCGTGCAGCGAGAAGCTCACCTCGCCCGCGCCGTGGGCGATGACGATCGAGCCGCCGGATTTGTACCCGAGCTTCACGGCGACGTCCGCGCCCAGCACGGCGTCGTGCGTGTCGTCGAAAGGGCCACCTTGTGCTAGTTCGAGCTTGCGATCGCGCCCGAATCGGAAGTGCTCGAAATATTCGCGCGTGGTGCCGAGCACGCGGAAACCGCGATGCGAATCGCCCAGCGACAGGGGGATGGTCCACGCCACTGGCGGACGCTGCGCGATAGCGCGATAGCTGTCCCAGCGGATGTTGTTGGTGGCGTTGCCGATTCGGAACACGGAAAACAGCAGCAGGTGCACGGGGCTGCTGCGCGCGCCCACCACCAGGTCGGTGCCCGAGATCGTGGCGGCGAAACTCTCGCGCGACTCGCTGCGCAGCCGTTCGACGCCGAGCAACAGCATCACCGCGAGCGCGATCGACAGTACCGTCAGCACCGCGGTGAACTTGCGGTTGCGCAGACTTTTGACGGCGAGCGCGAGGATCATCGGAGAGACCTCAGGCCAGTGCCGGCGCGGGCCCGGTCGCGCGGTTGATGTCGGCGAACTGGATGGCGCGATCGAACAGCGGGGCGAGCGACGCGTCGTGGCTGACGAAGATCAGCGCAGCCTGCTCGCGCGCGCATTCGCGAAACAGCAGGTCGAGGAAGGCCGCGCGCCGGTCGGCGTCGAGCGACGAGGTCGGTTCATCGGCGATCACCAGCTCCGGCGCGCCGATCAGCGCCCGGGCTGCCGCGACCCGTTGCTGCTGACCGACACTCAGTTCGGTCACCGGGCGGCGCAGCACGGCTGCGTCCCCCATGTCGAGGTGCTCGAGCAGCCGCACCGCCTCGGCCTGGACGGTCCCGCCTTCGCGATCGGCGCGCTGCTTGCGCCGCGGCGAGAACCCGCAGGGCAGGCAGACGTTCTCGACCACCGACAGATACGGGATGAGGTTGAACATCTGGAAGATGAAGCCAATGTGGTCCGCGCGAAAGCGGTCGCGCGCCGCGCTGCCGAGCGCGCCGATGTTCTGGCCGAGTACCCGGATCGTGCCTCCCATGGGTGTAATGACGCCGGCGAGCAGGCTGAGCAGCGTGGACTTGCCGCTGCCGCTGGGGCCGCGCAGAAATACGCGCTCCCCGCGCGCGACCCGCAGGCTGCCGATGTCGATCACGAAAGGCGGTGCACCGGACCAGGAAAAGCACACGCCCGACAGCTCGACGACAGCCTCGGGTGAGCCACCACTTCTTTGCGGCGGCAATGTTTGCGAGGTTGCGGGTGCGGAAATGTCCATGGCGGGAATGTACTACTGACGGAGGGTGACGGGTGACGGAAATGACAAGGATGGTCCCCTCCTTGGACAGGTGACGCGGATCCCCTCCGGGGACAAGTGAGTATGAAGGACACCCGTACCCGGAGGGTATGAGGAAACAGCGAAGGCCGTCGCGGCACTCTGGGGAACTCCTGCTGCGCCAAAGCTTTCTCAGGGTCTGGTGGGGAGGGCGGGCATTCCCGGTGCCAACGGTTTATGCTTATGGCCATCATCCGCAGGTGATGGTCGTTTTGAAAATAGTTCCTTACATATCAGGGGGCCAACTGTGACTACTCTCAACGTGAACGGCAAGCAGGTCAGCGTCGATGTCGAAGATGACATGCCGCTGTTATGGGTTTTACGCGATGAACTGGGGCTGACCGGAACCAAGTACGGCTGCGGGATTGCCATATGCGGCGCCTGCACGGTGTACGTGGACGGCCAGCCGGTGCGCTCCTGTGTGATGCCGGCCTCGGCGGTGGCCGGCAAGAAGATAACCACCATCGAGGCGCTGTCCCCGGACGGCTCCCACCCGGTGCAGAAAGCCTGGGTGCAGCTCCAGGTGCCGCAGTGCGGATTCTGCCAGAGCGGCATGATCATGGCCGCCGCCGCGCTGCTCAAGGAAACGAAAAGGCCCACGGATGAGCAGATCGACGCGGCGATGAGCAACATCTGCCGCTGCGGAACCTACGCCCGCGTGCGCGAAGCCATCCATCTAGCCGCAAAGTCCGCATAAAGGGAGACCGCCATGACACAAATTATCGAAATGGGTCGTCGCGATTTCCTGGTCAAGACCGCCGCAGCGACCGGCGCCCTGGTAATCGGATTCAAACTGCCGCGCGCAGCTCAGGCAGCAGACAGCGCCGCGCAGGCACCCGAAGTGACGCACTGGATCGTGATCCAGCCCGACGATACGGTGGTTATCCGCATCGCCCGCTCCGAACTGGGACAGGGTACGTTCACCGGGCTTGCGCAACTGGTGGCCGAAGAACTGGAGTGCGACTGGAGCAAGGTGCGCCCCGAGTACGCGGACGTGAACGAACACGTCCGGCGCAACCGCATCTTCAAGGACATGTCCACCGGCGGCAGCCGCGGCATTCGCGACTCCCAGGAATACGTGCGCCAGGCCGGCGCAGCCGCGCGCGAAATGCTGGTGGCGGCGGCGGCGCAGGAATGGGGCGTGCCGGCCTCGGAGTGCAAGGCCGCAAAGGGCGTCATCACCCATTCTTCCGGCAAGCGCATGACTTTCGGCAAGGTGGCCGCGGCCGCATCCAGGCTCGAGATTCCCAAGGAGCCCAAGCTCAAGGACCAGAAGGACTGGAAGATTATCGGCACCTCGCCGGCGCGCTTCGACATCCCCGACAAGACCACCGGCAAGCAGATCTATGCGGCGGACGTGCGCCTTCCGGGCTTGGCGCACGCCTCGGTGGTGCAGTGCCCGGTGTTCGGGGGCAAGCTGAAGGGCTTCGACGAATCCAAGGTCAAGGGCATGCGCGGGGTGAAGAGCGTAGTGGCCGGAGACGATTGGGTCGCGGTGGTCGCCGACAACTGGTGGCGGGCCAACCAGGCACTCAAGGCGCTGCCGGTCGATTGGGACATGGGCGAGAACGGCAACGTTTCCAGTGAATCGATCATGCAGTTCCTGCGCACCGGCATCGAGGCAAAGGATGCGCCGGTTGCGCGCAAGGATGGCGACGCGGCGAGCGCACTCGCCGGCGCGGCGAAGGTCATCGAGGCCGAGTATCACGCGCCTTATCTCAACCACGCCACGATGGAGCCGCAAACCGCTACCGCGCTGGTGACGGATGACCGCGTCGAAGTCTGGGTCGGCACTCAAAATGGCGAGGCCACCATTGCCGCGGCCTCGGAGACCGCCGGTATTCCGCTGGAAAACGTTTACGTGCACAAGATGCATGCCGGTGGCGGTTTCGGCCGGCGCGGGCCGCACCAAGAGTACACCAAGCAAGCAGTGAAGATCGCGCAGACCATGCGCGGCACGCCGGTCAGGCTGCAGTGGTCGCGCGAGGAAGACATGCGCCAGGGACGCTATCGCCCGGTGGCGCTGGTGAAGTTGCGCGCCGGGCTCGACAAGGACGGCAACTGGACCGGCTGGCATGTTCGGCAGGCCGACCAGTCGATCATCATCACGGTGCGCCCGGCCATGATCAAGGACGGCGTCGATCCGATCAACACGCGCTGCTTCCAGGACAATCCTTACGCGGTGCCCAACTTCACCAACGAGTACGCGATGCGCAACACGCACGTGCCCCCGGGTTTCTGGCGGGCGGTGGCGCATACCAACAACCCGTTCTTCCGCGAATGCTTCATCGACGAACTGTCGCTGGCAGCGGGCAAGGATCCGTACCAGTTCCGCCGCCCGCTGCTGCAGGGGAAGAAGGACCTGGGCGTGCTCGATGCGGTGGCGAAGGCGGCCAGCTGGGACAGGCCCGCGCCCAAGGGCGTTCACCGCGGCATCGCGGTGGTGGACTCCTACGGCAGCTTCACCGCGGCGGTGGTCGAGCTTTCGGTGGAGGGCGGCAACGTGATCGACGTCAAGCGCGTGATCGTCGCCATCGACTGCGGGCACGTAGTCCATCCGGATGCGGTGAAAGCGCAGATGGAGGGCGGCATCATCTGGGGCTTGAGCGCCGTCATGCATGAGGAAATCACCATCAAGAACGGGCGCGTGGTGCAAAGCAACTTCGCCGACTACCCGGTGCTGCGCCTGGCGGAGACGCCGCCAAAAATCGAGACCATCATCATGCCCACCGGCGGCTTCTGGGGTGGTGTCGGCGAACCGCCGATCGGAGGGGTGATCCCGGCGCTGTGCAATGCGTTGTTCGCGGCCACCGGCAAGCGCGTGCGCTCGATGCCACTCAAGAATCACGGGTTCAGTTATAAGACCTGAACGACCGTGAATGGCGTGAATATCGTGAATGCGTGAATGTCGTAAGAGCAAAGCACACCGCATTTTGAGTGTGTACTTGATAGATGCGGTTTCAAGCAATGCGGTACCTAGATCCTAAGAATCACGATATTCACGACATTCACGATATTCACGACGCGGGGCGGCGGCGAGTGCTGCAAACACTTGCCGCCGGCGCGTGCTTCATCGTCGTGCGGCCGGCGGTTGCGACCCCCGACGAGCTCATCGTCGCGCTGCGAGAGACATTTGGGGATCGGCAGATCCAGCGCGGCAAGGTGAAGCTGGAATTGCCGCGGCTGGCGGAGAGCGGCAACGTGGTGCCGGTCACCGTCACCGTGGACAGCCCGATGACGGAACGGGACTACGTGAAGAGCATTCACCTGTTCGCGGAGAAAAACAACCTGCCGAGGATCCTCGAAGTGCAACTCGGACCGTACAACGGCAAGGCGGTCGTGTCCTCGCGGGTGCGGCTTGCGATCACGCAGCAGGTCCTCGCGGTTGCGGTGCTGAGCGACGATACCCTGTGGTCGGCCGCGGCGGAGATCGAAGTGACCGTCTCGAGTTGCGCTTGATGAGCAGGATGGGCAAAGCGCGCGTGCGCGTGCCGGAGCGGGCGGCAAAGGGCGAGGTTTTCGAGATCCGCACCATGGTGGACCACCCGCACGAATCGGGGTTTCGCCACGACGACTTGGGGCGCCCGATTCAGCGCCACATCGTCGAGTCTTTCACCTGCAGCTACAACGGCAGGGAGATCTTTCGCGCAAAACTTCATCCCGCGGTTTCCACCAATCCGTACTTCATGTTCTATGCCGTGGCCACGCAAAGCGGCGAACTGGTGTTCACCTGGACCGACGACCAGGGCGGAGTGGCGACCCAAACTGCGAAGATCGAAGTGACGTAACTGCCGTGACGAACGTGACGATCTTTACGTAGTGAGGCAAAACTGTCCGGCCGATGGCCGGTATTATTGAGAATAACGTAACTGCATGACACTTCCCTCACCCCGACCCCTCTCCCGGAGGGAGAGGGACAACTGAAACCCTCGCCCTCCGGGACAAGGGAACACTTGAAGCGGAGCAGAGGGTGCCGCGCAGCGGCGGGTGAGGGCAGCAGTCGCACA
>CAYNFN010000221.1:0-3050 GCA_964396485.1 uncultured Alcaligenaceae bacterium | reverse complement strand
CGCTCGATTCGCTCGCCGTCGCGCGGGTGCTCGCGAAGGTCGTCGCCGGCGAGAACCCCGACCTGATCATCATGGGCAAGCAGGCGATCGACGACGACTCCAACCAGACCGGACAGATGCTGGCGGCGCTGCTCAACTGCTCGCAGGCCACTTTCGCCTCGAAAGTGAAGGTGAGCGGCAACGCCCTGGAAGTAACCCGTGAAGTGGACGGCGGCCTGGAGACGCTATCCGTCAACCTGCCGGCGGTGGTGACCACCGACCTGCGGCTGAACGAGCCGCGCTACGTGACGCTGCCGAACATCATGAAAGCGAAGAAGAAGCCATTCGAGACGCTGACGCCGGATGCGCTCGGGGTGGATGTCGCGCCGCGGCTGAAGACGCTAAAGGTACAGGAGCCGCCGAAACGCAGCGCCGGTCAGATCGTGAAGAGCGTGGCGGAACTGGTGCAAAAGCTGAAGAATGAAGCGAAGGTGATCTGATGCGCACTCTCGTCGTAGCCGAACATGACAACGCCGCGTTGAAGCCCGCGGTACTGAATACCATAGCCGCCGCGCAGAAAATCGGCGCCGATATCGACATCCTGGTCGCCGGGCACAACTGTGCAGAAGCCGCAAAGTCAGCGGCGCAGATCCCCGGGGTGAAAAAAGTGCTGGTCGCGGAAGCGGCGCAGTACGCGCACCCGCTGGCAGAGAATCTTGCGGCGCTGATCGTTTCGATCGCGAAGGGCTACACCCATGTGCTGGCGCCGGCCACCAGTTTCGGCAAGAACGTGCTGCCGCGCGTGGCGGCGCTGCTCGATGTAGCGCAGGTTTCCGACATCGTCAAGGTCGAAACGCCCGATACGTTCGTGCGGCCGATTTACGCGGGAAGCGCACTAGCAACCGTCCAGTCCGGCGATGCGATCAAGGTACTCACCGTACGCTCGACCGGGTTCGACGCCGCCGCCGCGACCGGCGGCTCGGCCGCGGTTGAGAACCTGCCGGCGGTCGCCGACACCGGTCTTGCCAGGCTGGTGGGTCAGGAACTCACCAAGTCGGCGCGGCCGGAGTTGACCGCCGCGCGCGTAATCGTCTCTGGCGGCCGCGGCATGGGCAGCGGCGAGAATTTCAGGATTCTGGAAACCCTGGCGGACAAGCTCGGCGCGGCAGTCGGCGCCTCGCGCGCGGCGGTGGACTCGGGTTTCGTGCCAAACGACTACCAGGTAGGCCAGACCGGCAAGATCGTCGCGCCCGAGCTCTACATCGCGGTCGGCATCTCCGGTGCCATCCAACACCTCGCGGGAATGAAGGACAGCAAAGTGATCGTGGCGATCAACAAGGATGCTGAAGCGCCGATCTTCCAGGTGGCCGACTACGGACTGGTCGCTGACCTGTTCCAGGCCGTGCCCGAGCTCACCGCCCAGCTCTGATCAACTGCGAAAAAAGATCCTGAACCACGGAGGACACGGAGGACACAGAGGAAAAGAAACGACAGACTGGAGAGAAGACCGTGGTCTGTGGTGACGATAGCGCCGCACCAGTTTTTCACTCTCGATAGCGTGCGAACGATCGAACCTTGCGGTAACGGTAATTCGTCATCGGTCCCGCTGTTAACTCTCGATTGCTTTTTCCTCTTTAGTCTTTCCTCCGAGTCCTCCGTGTCCTCCGTGGTGAAAAGTTTTTCTTGGGGTTTTTCGGTTTCAACGATTCAGGAGTAACACATGTCCACATACGCTGCGCCGATCCGCGACATGAAATTCGTCATCAACGAGCTGGTCGGCCTCGACCAGATATCGGCGTTGCCCGGATGCGAGGAGGTCACCCCGGACCTGGTTGACGCGGTGCTGGAGGAAGCCGGCAAGTTCGCGGCCGGCGTGCTTGATCCGCTCAACAAGACCGGTGACCGGACCGGCGCCAGGCTCGACAACAATGTCGTCACCGCCGCACCGGGCTTCAAGGAAGCGTTCCGGCAATTCTCTGCGGGCGGCTGGACCGGACTGAACTGCGACCCGCAGTTCGGCGGGCAGGGATTGCCGCACATCATCTCGGCGCAGACCTCGGAAATGTGGAATTCGGCCAACATGTCCTTTTGCCTGTGCCCGATGCTCACCGCCGGTGTGGTTGCGGCGCTGATGCGCCACGGCTCGGACCAGCAGAAGGCGCTGTATCTGCCGAACCTGGTATCGGGCAAGTGGACCGGAACCATGAATCTTACCGAGCCGCAGGCGGGGTCCGATCTCGCGGCGGTGCGCACCCGCGCCGTTCCCGAGGGCGACCACTACAGGCTCCACGGCACCAAGAGCTTCATCACCTGGGGCGAGCACGACATGGCGGAGAACATCATCCACATGGTGCTGGCACGAACCCCGGACGCGCCTGAAGGTGTGAAAGGCATTTCGCTGTTCGTGGTGCCGAAGTTTCTGGTGAACAGGGACGGCAGCCTCGGCAAGCGCAACGATGTCAAATGCGTGTCCATCGAACACAAGCTCGGCATCCACGGCAGCCCCACCTGCGTGATGGCTTACGGCGATGCAGATGGCGCGATCGGCGATCTGGTCGGTGAAGAAAACCGCGGGCTGGAGTTCATGTTCACCATGATGAACTTCGCCCGGCTGGAGGTCGGCATCGAAGGCGTGGCCATCGCGGAGCGTGCCTACCAGCACGCGCTGGAATACGCGAGGACCCGCGTGCAGGGCCGGGAAATCGGTGTCAAGGGCGGCGATCGCGTCACCATCATCCACCACCCGGACGTGCGCCGCATGCTGATGAGCATGAAGGCGCAGACCGAGGCGATGCGGGCGATCGCGACCCTTGCTTCGGCGTATCTGGACAATGCGCTGCTGCACCCGGACAAGACCGAGCGCGCACGTAACCAGGCGCTGTTCGATCTGCTCACCCCGGTGGTCAAGGGCTGGTGCACCGAGCAATGCATCGAGATTGCCTCCATCGGCGTGCAGGTTTACGGCGGCATGGGTTTCGTGGAAGAAACCGGGGCGGCGCAGTACTTGCGCGACGCGCGCATCACCACGATTTACGAGGGCACCACCGGGATCCAGGCGAACGATCTTATCG
>CAYNFN010000220.1:0-1595 GCA_964396485.1 uncultured Alcaligenaceae bacterium | reverse complement strand
CCAGCACTTTTTTCAATGTCTCGAGATCCCGCGCCACCAATCCAGCGTCCTCGGCGTATTTCTCGTCCGACATACCGTGCAACTGAAACAGGGTGAAGAGCACCTCGGCGCCGGAGCCGTTGGGCAGAACCCGCATGGGTACGAAGACCTCGAGCCCGGGTGCCGGACTCACGTAATGGTCCAGCACTCCGAGGTCATTGTGTTCGACGAACCGCAGATTCATCGGTCCCTGGGTTGTCTCCACGATCCATCCCGCATCCGATTTGCTGACCGATTTGCACAGTCCCGCCGCCCATCCGGGAAGATTTTCGGACTTCGACACGAACGCATACACTCTGTCCGGGGGACAATCGATGGAAACGCTCAGCGTTCGCGATCGCAGAAGGGTTGTCATGGGGCGCCGCGCGCGGAGGCCCGGCCGCGGCCTGCCGGTCAGGCGAGTTTGAGCACGAAATCGAAGCGCCCGTCCCTGGCACCGCCGGCATTGCGAATCTTCATCAGCAGGTCGGCGCGGAAAAGAAAGTCATCTTCGTTCTGCGCTTCGCCCGGAAAGTACACCTGCGTGGTGAGCGCCGGATGGTTGGGTGCCTGGACCTTGACGTGGATGTGGCGGGTGCGGCCCGGATACAACCCGGGAACGACGGTTTCCAGGCGGTAGCGCCCGTCGCCGTCGCTGAACTGGTGGCCGCGCAGGCGATAGCCCTGGTTATCGTAATCGCCATGGTCGTCGGCCTGCCAGAAGTCCAGCAGCGCACCCGCGACCGGCTTGCACGCGGTCGAAAGCACGAACCCGGTCAGCACCAGCCTGGTTCCATTGACCCCGGCTTCCAGCAGTGAGGTCCGCTGCGGCGTGCGCGGTTTGAAGAACGGCCCGTCCATCTGTCGCGGCGTCGGATCGTCGTCGTCACCGCACTCGGGAGTCGGCGCGGCCTGCGCCCACGCGGGCAAAGCCACGCCGCTCGATGCGAGCGCCAGCGGCAGCGCCGCCCAGGTCCGCAGAAACTGCCGCCGCACTGCGACAAAACCATTTTCTCGCTCCATGATCCGTCTCCCTGGCATCCGGAATATTCATTTCTCTTGATCGCAATGCGGCGTTTTGGTTCGCTGTCGCACGGAATTTCCGTACATTATCCACCCGCACCCCGCCGGCGGCGACCCGTCGCCGCCTCAAGCCACCGCCACCAGGCGGTTAAGCGCTTCGGCATCGCGCAGCAGGCTGCGGCTATCGGAGTGGTGCGCGATCCGTCCGCGTTCCAGGACGATCGCCTGGCTGGTGAGCGATAAGGCGAGCTTGGCGTGGTGCTCCACCAGAATCACCGCCATGCCGCCGTCCGCAACCAGTTGCCGGATTACCGCCATCATTTCCTGCACGATGATCGGGGCCAGGCCCTCCATAGGCTCGTCGAGCAGCAGCAGGCGCGGATTGACCATGAGCGCGCGGGCGATGGCGAGCATCTGCTGCTCGCCGCCCGAGAGATGATTGCCCAGGTTGCTCCGGCGTTCCTCCAGCTTGGGAAAGATCCGGTACACCCGATCGACGTTCCAGTGTCCCGGCCTCGCCACCGCGGTGAGATGCTCTTCGACCGTGAGGGAGG
>CAYNFN010000219.1:0-20885 GCA_964396485.1 uncultured Alcaligenaceae bacterium | reverse complement strand
TTGGTCGAGTCCTGGAACGACAGCTGGATGTGATCCAGGCCGCCTTCCTTGAAAGCGCTGATACGCTTTTCATTGAGCCCCACGCCGGAGGTGATCAGGTTGGAGTAATAGCCGAGCTTGCGCGCTTCCGCGACCATGATCTCGAGGTCGTCGCGTACCAGCGGCTCGCCGCCGGAAAAGCCCAACTGCGTTGCGCCGATCTCGCGGCCCTGGCGCAGCACGCGCAACCAGTCCTCGGTCGACAGCTCCTGGCCGTAGGTCGTGTAGTCCACCGGGTTGTAGCAGAACACGCAGTGCAACGGGCACTTGTACGTGATCTCCGCCAGCAGCCAGAGCGGATTACCCGGTTTGCTTGGGACGGATCCAGCCTTTTCCATGTACATGCTCCAGAAAGCCGATGGCGTCCCCTCTCAGGTCCGCACCGGGAAACGTGTTTTTCAAATCCTCGACGATTGCGCGTACGCTGGATTTGCCGTCGATTCGCTTCATGATTTCTCCGGCGCTGCCCGGCAGCTTGACCATGCCTTCCGGATAAAGCAGCACGAAGCCCTGTTGTGCCGGCTCCCACTGGAAGCGGAAGTGGCGCTGCAGTTCGAACACGGTATCGTCCGTGAATGTCGCGGCGTCAGACATACCGGGTTTCGCCGATCCCGTAGTTGATCTGCATCGAGTCGAGCATGCTCCACAGCACGTCGAGCTTGAACTGCAGGATACCCAGCGCCCTTTCCTGCTCTTCGCGGGTCTTGAAATAATCGAGCGTGACCTTGAGTCCGTGCTCGACGTCGCGGCGCGCTTCCGACAGGCGCTTGCGGAAGTAGGA
The DNA here is from genome assembly GCA_964396485.1 of uncultured Alcaligenaceae bacterium. Lineage (GTDB taxonomy): Bacteria > Pseudomonadota > Gammaproteobacteria > Burkholderiales > JACQAP01 > JACQAP01. The sequence goes on along the minus strand of CAYNFN010000219.1, from coordinate 20,065 downwards.
ATAGCCCTCGGGTTCGATCCACGGATAGTGCTGCGGCCAGTTCTCCAGCCGCTTCTTGTGGATCTCCGGCGCAAACAATTCCGTGAGCGACGAACACGCGGCCTCCTGCCAGGGTGCGCGCCGGGCGAAGTTGACATAGGCATCCACCGCGAAGCGCACGCCGGGCAGCAGGTGCGTGAGCGAAGTGATCTCTGCGCGCTTTAACCCGCATGCCTCGCCCAGGCGCAGCCAAGCCTCGATGCCGCCTTCCTGCCCCTCGACGCCGTCGTGGTCGATGATGCGCTGGATCCACTTGCGGCGTTGTTCGCGGTCCGGCATGTTGGAGAGAACCGCGGCGTCCTTGATCGGGATGCTGATCTGGTAGTAAAAGCGGTTATAGACCCAGCCTTGCACCTGCTCGCGGGTGCAATTGCCACTGTTCATTGCGATGTGGAACGGGTGATAAATGTGGTAGCGCTTGCCCTTGGCGCGCAACTGGCCCTCGAATTCCTCGTTGCTCCACGGCAGATTCTCGGCTGCGCCCATGCGCGCTCCTGTTTAGAGTGTTACGTCCATTCCGTCGTACGCGACCTCGATGCCGCTGCTGCCCAATTCCTTGCGCTCCTTCGAGTCTTCGTCGAGCATGGGATTGGTATTGTTGATATGGATCAGTATTTTGCGCGACGCCTTGAGCGGTTTGAGCACCTCGATCATGCCTCCGGGACCCGACTGCGGCAGGTGGCCGATGTCGCGCGCGCGTTTCTTCGAGATACCGAGTTTGATCATCTCATCGTCGGTCCAGAACGTGCCGTCCACCATCAGGCAGTCGGCCTCCTCGATGAAGGGCCTCAGGTGCGGCTCAATTGCGCCGAGCCCGGGAGCGTAAAACAGCACTTTGGCGGAACGCTTGTCAGTGATGCGCATGCCGATGTTGTCACCTTCGTGCGGATTGTCGCGGTGCGGCGAATAGGGCGGCGCCTTGCTGCTCAGTGGTACGGCGGTAAAAGTGAGTTCTTCCGCGCCGATTACCGCGAACTCGTTGCCGGCCCCGGTGGGCACCTGGTGCCAGTGTACGCCGCAGTAGTGTTCGAGGACATTGAAAAGCGGATTGCCGGTGGTCAGGTCTTCGCGTGCCATCCCGGTACAGTAGATCTCCAGCGGCTTGCCCTCACGCAGCATCAGTAATCCGGTGGTGTGGTCGATCTGCGCATCCATCAGCACGATCGAGCGGATCGCGGTGTCGCGGATCGCCCGCGCCGGCTGCAATTCCGGGAACGCCTTGAGCTGGGCCAACAGGTCCGGCGAAGCGTTGAACAGCACCCAGTTGATATTGTCGGCACTCACGGCGATGGAGGACTGGGTGCGCGCCTTGGCCCGGACGCTGCCCTTGCGAACGCCGTCGCACAGGCGGCAATTGCAGTTCCACTGCGGAAATCCTCCGCCGGCCGCGGAACCGAGAACCCTTATTCGCATTTTTTGTCAAAACAGTTTTTGTGGCCTGCACCAAAAACGAAAGCCCCGCGAGGGGGCTTTCGTCCAAGCCCAACCCAATTCAGCGGTTGGCAATGTACATCGTGACTTCAAAGCCGAAACGCATTTCGGTGTACTCAGGCTTGCTCCACATAGGCTTCTCCAGAAGTTGAGATCGAAGATCGCGGGCCTGGCCCGCTCGTTGCCGAATCATCCGACACCGGTCGCACCACCGATTGCTGCGCGAACCTGCATCCAATGAGTTCATGAGCATTGTCCGCAAACGCGGCGCGACACCCGCACACGAAAATCACCATTTGATTCTCATGATTTTCATGAGTTTTGCAGCGAAACTTTACTTGTCTCAAGGCCTTGCACTAGGCTTCGGGCATGTCTGACGCTGCGCTTGACAGAGGGTCTTATTACCCCTCGCCGATGACCGATTGGTACCGCGAGCGACCATTCAAGGTTGCCTTCGTTGCGTCGCTGCTTATCCACGCGGCGCTGATCGCGCTTGTCCCCGGCTTTCGTGCGGTGGTGATCGAGCCTCCCAAGGTGCTCAATGTCGAGATCGTCCTCCCAGAGCAGCCGCAGGTGCGGCCGACGCCGTTGCGGGAAGTGGCGCCGCCCGCGCCGGTAACGACCCCTGCACCGCCGCAGCGAACCGTCGATGAAACGGTGGTTCGACCGGAACCGCAGATCGAGCCGCGCCCCGAGCCCGTGGTGGTGCCAAAACCGGAACCGCAGCCGGAGGCTCGTATCGAGCCCAGGATCGAAATCGAGCCCGAACCCAGGATCGAGCCGCCGCCGGTTGCGCGGGTGGAGCCGCCCCCGGTCCCGGTTGCCCAGCCGCGGATCGAGCCGGTGACCCCGCCGGTCCAGCCGCCCACGCCGGTGGCCGCGCCAGTGCCACCCCCCACACCTCCGCAGCCAGTGGCGCTGAAGAAGGAACCGAGTGTGGCGCCGGTGGAGCCGCACCTGTTGCTGATATTCGGCCAGTCGATCTCCAGGGAAATCAAGCGCTATCAGAAGTATCCGCCGCTGGCGCAACGGCGCGGCTGGGAGGGCACGGCGGAAGTGCTTCTGCAGATTGCCGCGGATGGCAAAGTTACCAGCATCACGCTGGGCAGGAGCAGCGGGCGATCGGTTCTCGACGAAGAAGCGCTCAACATGGTGCGCAGGGCTTCGCCCCTGCCGCAGGCGCCGCAGAATCTGCGCGGCCGCGAACTGACGGTGACCGTGCCGATCGTCTTCAAACTGCAAGAATCCTGATTTTTTCGTTCGCCTGGCATGGTCGTCGATCAGAACCAAGCCAGCGCCGAAGTCCTTTATCCTGCAATCGAACCCTACCGCAAGGTTTGGCTTGATGTCGGTGGCGGTCATCGCGTCTATTTCGAGGAAAGCGGCAGTCCGGCGGGATTTCCCGTGTTGTTCGTCCACGGTGGACCGGGAAGCCGGTCGCGCCCGGCGCATCGCCGTTTCTTCGATCCCGCCTTCTACCGCATCGTGCTGTTCGACCAGCGTGGTTGCGGGCAGAGTACGCCCGCGGGTTCGACTTTCGAAAACACCACCTCGCACCTTGTGGCCGACATTGAGCACTTGCGCCATCATCTGGGCGTGAATCGATGGCTGCTGTTCGGAGGCTCGTGGGGAAGTACGCTGAGCCTGGCCTATGCAATCGCTGATGCGGATCGGGTTGCCGGGATGGTGTTGCGCGGCGTGTTTCTCGGCGGCGCCGCGGAAGTCGAGTGGTATGTTTCGGGAGTTCGCCGCTTCGTCCCCGAGGCCTGGGCGGACTTTGCCGCGGATGCGGGCGAGTCCATAATCGAGCACTATCGGCAACTCATCGATCACCCCGATGCAGCGGTCGCGCTGGCGGCGGCCCGGCGCTGGTGCGACTATGAAACCTGTGTAATGGCGATCGGGGAGATGTCAAATGGCAGTGATGGCGGCCGCAACGTCGCGACGGCAGAGGAATCGCTGGCAGGCGCCAGAATCCAGCTCCATTTTCTGGCTCACCAGTGTTTTCTGCGGCCCAACCAGCTGCTCGATGATCTCTGGCGGATCGGCAACATACCAATAACCCTGGTGCAGGGCAGAATGGACATGGTGTGCCCACCAATCAGTGCATTTGAGGTGGCGCGGCGACTACCGGGCGCGGACCTGCGTATGGTACCCAACGGCGGACACTCCGCAATGCAGCCGGCGATAACAGCGGAACTGTGCGCGGCGACCGCGCGCATGCGCGATCTTCTGGGTGGCTCCCGATGATCAAGAAATTCGGCTTGCGCTTCCGCATCAATTTCGTGATTACGCTGGTCATCGTGATTTTCGCGTTGGCCGCATCCGACGTTCTGATCGAGGAAACGCGCCGCTCCATCCGGGAAGAGATCGAGGCGGGTACCAAGGTCACCGTGCAATTGATGGAAACCGTGATCGCCAACAACCGGGTCAACGCGCAAAGCGGGCCGCACAACCAGGCGTTGCTGTCGTTCCTGCGCCACGTCGGTCGCGTACGTGCCAACGAAATCAAGATGTACGACGACAATGACCAGTTGATCTACACCTCGCCGCCATCCCAGTACAAACAGGGCAGGTGGGCACCGGACTGGTTTAACCGGCTGGCGGATCCGAAGATCGGCGAGTTCCGGCTGAATCTCCCGAACGGCACGGTGGTCATCACGTCGGACGCTTCGCGATCCATCCTCGATGCCTGGGATGATCTCAAGAGTTTCTTCTGGCTGGTGCTGGGATTCTTCGTGCTGGTCAACGTGCTGGTGTTCTGGCTGCTGGGCCGGTCGCTGCGGCCCATCGGCAAAATTCTCGGCGGATTGTCCGAAATGGAGAAAGGCCGCTTCGACACGCGGTTGCCGAAATTCGAACTTCCGGAATTCGACGCGATCAGCCACACCTTCAACCGCATGGCGGAGAATCTCGAGGAAAGCCTTGCGGAAAACCGGCGGCTGGCGTTGGTCACGAAGCAATCCAGCGACGCCATCATCATCCATGACCTCGAAGGCCGGATTTCGTTCTGGAACCCGGCGGCGGGCCGCATGTTCGGCTATCGCGACGATGAAATCGTCGGCCGTTCCGCCACTCTGCTGGCGGCGCCGGAGCGCCAGGGTGAAATCCAGGACAACCTCGATGCGGTCATGCAGCGTCAACTCATCGAAATGGTGGAGACCCAGCGCCTGACCAAGGACGGCCGGGTGGTTGATGTCGCGCTGACGGCGGCGCCCCTGGTGGACCCGGCGAGCAACCAGGTGATCGGTGAAATCTGCAGCATGCGCGACATCACCGAGCACAAACTGGTGCAGCGGGCCGAACGCGAGCTGGAGCAGAACCGCAAACTCACGCAATTGATCCACAACCGGCTGGAGGAGGAACGCCGATCGATCGCGCGCGAATTGCACGACGAGCTCGGCCAGTGCGTAACGGCGATCAAGACCATCGGTACGGCGATTGCCAACCGCACTCGCGAAAGCGCGCCTGAGATCCATGGCAACGCGCAGACCATCGTCTCCGTGGCCGCGCACATCTACGATGTGGTGCACGGGATCATCCGCCAGCTGCGGCCCACGGCGTTGGACCACCTGGGCCTGAGCGCGACGCTGAAGGAGACCGTGGCGGCATGGCGGGAAAGGCATAAGGACATCGCCTGTGAGCTCAGGCTCGAGGGCGAACTGGAGGGACTGGGCGAAACCGTCAACATCACGATCTACCGCATCGTCCAGGAATGCCTGACCAACGTCATCCGCCATGCTGCCGCGACGCGCGCGGACATCCTGATTGCGCGCGAACGCGATGCAGTGCGCGGCGACGTCGTGAGGGTGACGGTGCGCGACAACGGCAAGGGCATCGCCCAGCGTAATGAAGGCGAAGCCACACGCTTCGGACTGATGGGAATGCGCGAGCGCGTACAGTCGTTCGATGGGGTGTTTGAGATCGACAACCGGCCTGGCGAGGGTGTGACGGTGACCGCCGTCATCCCGGCAAGTGCCGCCACCGTGGCGACCGACGGCGTGGAAGCGGCATAGCGGGAGGAAACGGATTGATCAGCAATGGAGCGGGCGGTGGAATCGGCGTAATGCTGGTGGATGATCATGCGGTCGTGCGCATGGGATTCAGGCTTCTTCTGGAGGGATCGCCCGACATCAAGGTGGTTGCCGAAGCCGAAAGTGGCGAGGACGCCTGTCGCAAGTTTCCGGAAGTCAGGCCGGATGTAGTGGTCATGGACATCTCGATGCCGGGGATCGGCGGCCTGGAGGCGATCGACCGCATCCTGGCGCGTGACCCGGCAGCGCGCATTCTGGTGTTGTCCGCACACGAGGATGCGATGCATGCGCGCCGCGTTCTGAAAGCCGGCGCTGCCGGTTACCTCACCAAACGCAGTGCGGCGGAAGCCTTGATGCAGGCGATCCGGCAGGTGCACCAGGGCAAGACTTTCCTGGAACCGGAAATCGCCCAGCAGATGGCGGTGCAGCAGATCAACGGCGAGCGCAATCCTCTCGACATGTTGAGCGAAAAGGAATTCAAGGTGTTCCTGGCGCTGGCGAAGGGACAGTCGGTGGCCGAAATCGCGGACGTCATGTCGTTGAGCCCTCGCACCATCGGTACCCACCTTTACAACATCAAGCAGAAACTGGGGGCATCGAACTCCGCTGAACTAGCCATCATCGCGATTCGCGCCGGCCTTATGAAGCCTTGATTATTAATGAGAATATTGAGAAAAGGCGGGTTTCTGCAAATCTAATGAAAATCATGAGCCGGAATTCAGTGTTTTCCTGTATGGCGGGGTAACGGGGCTGCAACAGAATGCCGACCAAGGTCGTGAGGAAGCGGCCGTGAACCCCCGATGAAGTAGATTAACTCGCTGAAGGAGCCTCACCATGTGGACCAAACCCGAATACACCGAAATGCGCTTTGGCTTTGAAGTCACGATGTACGTCTTCAATCGCTGATAGCACTGCAAGTCCCGAAGGGCTGCTTTCGAGCAGCCTTTTTTTTGCGTCACGGTTGCGCGTGCGCGCCCCAAGAAAAAAGAGAAAACAGACCAATGGATCGGAAAAAAAGAGGGAGGCGCCTCGCGGCGCCTCCCTCTTTGTTTGCGGGCGTTCGGCTGACTATTGCGACTTGCCGAAGTCGTACTTGACCCCGATCCAGATCCCGCGCGGCGCGCCCACCGAGCGGAATTGTTCGTCGGTCACATTGCCGGCGCCGAAGGTCCGGCCCGGGCCGTTGAAAAAATTCTCCCCCAGCACGCCCAGCGTTTCGTACTCCTTGTCGAACAGATTGGTGATGCGGCCGAAGAACATGAGCTGCTTGTTGAGCTGGTAGCGTCCATCCAGATTGACCAGGGTATAGTCGGGAAGTTTTCCGTTTGCGTCCTGATTGTTTTCGTCGCCGCGCGCGTACTGGGAGGAGAAGTACAGCACATTGGTCCCGACCGAAAGGGCCTCGGTGAAGTCGTACTCCATGCGCACTTTCAGCGAGTGTTCGGGAATGCCCGGCACCTTGTTCCCGGGTGAAACCTGAATATCGTTGGTAATGGGATCCGCCGAAGAATTGGCAGGGCTGTTGAGCGTCAGCGCCGATTCGAAGGTGGCGTCGATATAGCCGTAATTCGCCGCCAGGCCCAGCTTGCCGATGCGGCCGTGCATTCCGAGTTCCAGGCCCTGGCGGCGGGTCTTGCCGGCATTCTGGAAAAAGCCCGCATTGATCGCTCCGCCGCTGGAAATGAAGATGATGTCGTCGTCCAGGTCGGTGCGATAGACCGCTGCGTTCCAACCCAGCGCCTCGGACCAGCGGCCGCGTAGGCCGCTTTCGAAGGTCCTGGAGACGACTTTCTCAAGGGGCGGATCGGCCAGGAAGTTGTTGGGCAGGCGGCACGGGGCGGCAGGATCGGCACAGGTCAGTTCCACCGGAGTCGGTGTGCGCATGCCCTCGCTGTAGGCCAGGTAAGTCGAGAGCGCAGGCGTCGGATTAAAATTCAGACCCGCCGCCGGGTTGAAACGTTTGAAAATGTGTTCGCCGTTCAATTCATTCGCAGTGCCCGTCTTGTCCTCAATCGTCACTTTCGCCCAGTTGTAGCGGCCCGACAAAGTCAGGTGCCAGCGCTCGTTGAACGAGTAGGTATCGGTGAGATAAAGGCCGTAGTATGCGTTGTTGGTTTCAACGTCGGTGTCGCCGACGAATCCGGCGACACCGATCGTGCCGCGGTCAGTGGTGAATAGCGCGTTCTGAGACGCTTGCGTGAACTCGGTGTTTCCAAGATCGGCGCTGCCACCAACCGTGAAGTTGTTCTTTTGTCCGAGTAGGTCACCGAGAAGCGTCAGTTGCAGCGATCCGCCGTAACCCGTGGTCTCGATCTCGCTGCTGTCATTTATTGCGGGGCATGGATGATCGGGATCCGTGCCGTCGCAACTGGTGTTGGTGACGCCGTTGTAATCGTCATTCACGTTGCTGCTGAAATTATCGTTGGTATAGCGGCGGTAGTAGACGTTGCCGGCGAGCAGTCTGTCATCGCCGAAGAAATGGCTGGCGCGGGCGTTCAGAAACGCGAGCCGGTTTTCATTGCGATCGGGCCAGGTGTAGGCCTGTTCGCGCGTATCCAGCCAGCCCACCGGCAACGCCTGTGTGCCCTCCAGTTTGTTGTCGGCGAGCATCAACGACAGGTCGAAGTCGGTATCCTCGCGTTCCCAGCCGAGCTTGGTGAATAGCGTTTGTATCCGGCTCGGCGAATAGTCCCGCCAGCCGTCCTCGTCGATGAAGTTGCCGGCGAGGAATAAGTCCGTGGCCTCTCCGTGCGCGCCGTACTCGACTTCCGCCGCCTTTCTGCCCCAGGACCCGCCGTAGATCGACGCCGAGGCGCCGGGATACTGGAAGCCGGACTTGGTGTTCACCGAGAGCGCGGCGCCCAGCGTATTCAAGCCGAACACCGGATTCGAGCCGGGGATGAGATTGATCGTGGATAATGCGTTCTGCGGGACGAGATCCCAGTTCACCACGTCGCCAAACGGTTCGTTTATCCGTACCCCGTCCATGAACACCGACAGTCCCTGGGGCGTGCCCAGCAGCGGCGAGGCCGAGAACCCGCGAAAGTTGACATCGGGCTGGAACGGGTTGTTCTGGCCATGGTTGAGGGTGACGCTCCCAAGGTTGTTGTCCAGGAATTCGGAAAGGTCCAGAGTTTTCTGTTTCTGGATTTCGGCGCCGGTCTTGGCCTGGACATTCGCCGGCACCTGGTTGACGGGCACCCCGATCCCGGGAAGAGGGGTGGTGCCAATGATCTCTATGGTCGGCGCCTCCAGTGCGGTTGCGGGGTTTTGCGCGGACGCCATGCCTGCGGTGCTGCAGAGCGCAAGGAACAGCGCGTGGATGGAGTAGCGCTTCGTCACTTCAACTCTCCCTGTTGCTTTCAGTAATTGTTGTTTTCGTCAATGCTGCGGCCGCAGTTCGGAACAGAGCTTTGGCGCCTGAACGCAGCCCGAATCGTACCGGAATTTTGGCCGGTATCGAGCGTTTGCGCGTCGAACGGCGTCGGCGATGATGCCGGGCGCCGGTTGCCGGCAACGCGGGAATACTTCCACTCTTAGCGCTATCTGACCGGAAGGCTGTCATCGGTGTACCGTGGCGCCGCGTTATGCGACGTTACGTGACGGTGATAGCATATCGCCGTGTCAAGAGCGGCGATGGTTCAGGCATCGCCGGATTCGGGACAAATTCCCGAGAACTTTTCGGTGCCGGCACGGTTCCAAGCAGCGTCAGCGGGTTGAGCATCTCCTTAACGCGCGCGTTGACAATCTGATCCAACAATCGGGGAAAACCAGGATGAATAACAAGTATCTCCAGGCCGCGGCAGCATTTCTGTTGGCTGCGGCAACAGTGTCATGTGCGGCGCCCTTTGCCTATGTGGCCAACGAGGAAAGCGGGACGCTCAGCGTCATCGATACCGCTACAGACCAGGTGGTCCGGGAAATCCCGGCCGGCAAGAAGCCGCGCGGAATGGCGCTGTCGAAGGACGGCAAACACATTTACGTGAGCGACCAGCCCAACAATGCGCTCGACATCATCGACATCGAAAAGGGCGAGACGGTCGGCACCGTGGCGCTGGGCGAATCCCCGGAGGGTATCGGCATTTCACCGGACGGCATGTGGGTGATCGCCGCCGTGGAACTAAGCAACTCGATTGCCTTCATCAACACCAGGACCAACCAGCGCGAGTTTCTGGTGAAGGTGAATGGCGAGAATCCGGAGCATGCGGTATTCAGTCCCGACGGCAAGTGGGTGTATTCCAGCGCCGAGGAGGCCTCGCAGATCGATGTCATCGATGTGGCGCAACGCAAACAGGTCGCCGAAATTCCCGTGGGCAAACGTCCGCGCGGCATTGCTTTCCTGCCAGGCGGCAAAGTAGCCTATACCGCGGCCGAGTATGCCAGCACGGTCCATGCGCTCGACGTGACCAATCACACGCTCATTGCCACCATCCCCGGCGGGCAGTTCTCCAACGGCGTGACGGTCCATCCCGACGGCAGCCGCGTCTACATCTCCAACGGCAAGGACGCGACGGTGTCTGTCATCGACACTGCAACCAACAAGATCATCGCCACCATCGAGGTGGGCAAGCGCCCCTGGAACATGGCAATCACGCCGGACGGGAGCAAACTTTATGTCGCCAACGGCCGCTCGGACTCGGTGTCTGTGATCGACACGAAGTCCAATACGAAGATCAAGGATATCCCCGTGGGCACCCGGCCCTGGGGGGTTGTTATCCAATAGCGGCCGCGTAGCATACGCGCGTTGATGACGTGCGCATGCAGGTTCAAAGGGGAGGATCTTCAGACATGAGTAACAAGGTTGTTCAGCGCTATTCCACGCCCGCGATTGCGTTGCACTGGATCGTCGCGATTCTCGTTCTGGCGATGATCGGGCTCGGTTTGTACATGACCGACATCCCGCGCGGCACGCCCGAGCGTACTTTCTTTTACAACTTGCACAAATCGATCGGCGTGACGACGGCAATCCTGGTGCTGATCCGCCTGTGGTGGCGCTTCAGGAATCCCCCGCCGCCGCTGCCGTCGAGCGTGCCTGCCTGGCAGGTGCAGGCATCGAAGCTGAGCCATGCGCTGCTGTACCTGTGCCTGATCCTGATGCCTTTGTCCGGATTCTCGGCGTCCCAGTTCACCAAGTATGGTGTAACGTACTTCGGACTGTTCAAAATCCCGCCGATGGGGTGGGAGGACAAGGTTATCTACGATTTCCTGCAGGGCATCCACGGCGTAACCGCGGTGCTTCTGATCACCCTGGTGTTAATTCACGTGGCGGCGGCGCTGAAGCATCTGCTGTTCGATCGCGATAGCGTGTTTCTCCGCATGTTGCCCGGCAAGTAGAAGCAGACCTGGAATTGATTGTGGAAGCCCCGCCGCAAGGAAGAAAACCGAACCGATGTCATTCAAAACCACGCTGATTTCCCTGGCACTTGCGATGTTCGCCGGTTGCGCAGCCACGCCTTCTGTTGTTGCGCCCGTCGGAGAGGAAATCACTTCGCCGGAGTCGCCACCGCCGCCAAAGATCGCGCTCGTTCTCGGCGGCGGGGCTGCCAAGGGCTTTGCCCACATCGGTGTCATCAAGGCGCTCGAATCGCATGGGATCACGCCCGACATCATCGTCGGTACGAGTGCCGGCAGCGTCGTCGGGGCGCTCTATGCCGGCGGTTACAACGGATTCGATCTGCAGCGTGTAGCGCTGTCAATGGACGAAGGAACGGTCAGCGACTGGGTCTTGCCGAACCGCGGATTCATCAAAGGTCAATCGCTGCAGAATTTTGTCAACAACGCGGTTCAGAACCGGCACATCGAAGCGCTTAACCGCACCCTTGCGGTTGTGGCAACCGACCTGCAGTCCGGCGAGCTTGTCGTTTTCGAGCGCGGCGACACCGGCATGGCGGTGCGCGCCTCGAGCAGCGTGCCCGGCATTTTTCAGCCGGTGAAGATCAATGGCCGGGAATATGTGGATGGCGGCCTGGTGAGCCCTGTTCCGGTAAAGACCGCTCGCGACCTCGGAGCCGACATCGTGATCGCCGTGGACATTTCCGACAGGCCAAAGCTTGCCCGGCTGCGCGATACGATCGACGTGTTGATGCAGACCTTCGTGATCATGGGGCGGACCATCGCCAGCCAGGAACTTACCCGCGCCGACATCGTCGTTGTTCCGGACATCACCAACCTGAATTCAGCAAACTTCGACTCGCGCAACTACGCCATCATCGAGGGCGAAAAGGCCGGCCTTGCGGCCGTACCGAAACTACAGGAAAAAGTGGCGGCGTATTACGAGAGCAAGAAAACCGCTGTGCCACGGCGGTAGAGAACTTTCGCGGCCTCGCATGGCAAAAAAATAACCCCTGGCGCAGCAAAACGCCAGGGGTTCTGATTGGTGGAGGCGGCGGGACAGCTGATCCACCCCTTTCGGGATGGGCTGGACTATGCCTTCATCCCGGTTGCCCGGGATGCGGAGCGTGTTATTCACCGACTATCCTCTTCCCCTCGCAGGAGAGAAGTGATGCAAGTGAATCCTAGTATCCGCCCGCCAGCGGTAAAGCCGGTCGGCGAATCTATGAGTCTCTACAGGGCAGGCCTGAAGTTGGCCTTCTTCCTACCCCTCGGCGTTGCCATTCCGCCATCGCTGGCGGTTGCAGGTTTCACCGATGTGAGCTCCATTGTCACTCTACCCTTACGGGCAGAGGCGACCAATTGATCGAACCCGCGTCCGCAAGTCCTCTACAGGCAGCCCTACATACTTAGTCAGGTCATTTGATTTAACCACTTCCACGCCGGCCGACAGGCTGGGAAGCGGCGAGTTACCTTGGATTTAATGCTGCAATAAGCAACCCACGGCAGCACGATCTCACGTATATGGCTCCGCTGCTGGTTGCCCAGCCCGGCCCATGAGAGAACCGGTGCGGAGTCCAGCCGGGTTTAGGCGGCTAGAGCGTAACGTTCGTCGTTAGCGACTATACGTTTTCCAGCTGTATTAACAAGGTAACTGGGCCTTGGTATGCACTGCGCTGCTTCGCGACCCACGTCGAGACCAGGTCGCCCCCATGTGGAACTTAGATGGTGCCGGCTCCGGAACGTTTCAAGCGGAGTCGGGACCATTCTATCAGATCGGCCGCGTTGCCCCGTCGAAAAGAACGCCCAGCAGGTCCGCAGGGGAATCGACGAAACCGTCCGCGCCCCATTGTTCCGGCGGTGTTCCATTGCCGAGATAGCCATAGCGTGCCACCACCACTGGCATCCCCGCGGCATGTCCGGCTTGCACGTCGCGTTCGTCGTCGCCGACAAAAATGCATTGCCGTGGCGAAACGCCGAGCTTTTCCGCCGCCGCGAGCAAAGGCGCCGGATGCGGCTTCGGGTTCGGCGTGGTGTCGCCGCAGATGACGCATGCGGCCCGCTCGATCAGGGTCAGCGCACGCAGCAGGGGGAAAGTGAATCGTTCCGCTTTATTGGTGACAATGCCCCAGCGCAAGCCGCGCCGTTCGATCTGCTCTAGAAGCGCGGAGACGCCCGGAAACAGCCGGCTGCTGCGGGCAAGATTGACTTCGTAAATGTCCAGGAATTCGTCGCGCATGGCGTCGTAGCCGCTTTGACCCGGTTCGATGCCGAAGCCGATTTTCAACAGTCCACGCGCGCCCGATGAGGCCTGCGGCCTGACCGCCTCGATCGGCAACTCAGGCATGCCGCGGGCGAGGCGCTGTTGGTTCAGCGCAAATCCCAGGTCCGGAGCAGTATCCGCCAGGGTACCGTCGAGGTCGAAGAGCACACCACGGCCCGCCAGGTTCACAGTTACCGCCATCGCGTTTTTTGGATCCCTATTTGGCGAGCAGTTCCAGCAACTGCTCGTCGGCCAGCATGTCTTCCAGAGCCTGCGAAACCGCCGTGTTCACCAGCAAGGTGCTGTCCTTTTCGAAGGGTGGCGCGGCACCGTCCTTGCGGGTCCGGACGTTGAACTGGCGGTCGTAGTATTCGGGGCCGTTGTCCGCGCGGGCGCCGACCTCCGCCCGCAACTCGGTTTCGAAGGTTAACGGCGTCTTGACGGAATTCAGTTCGAGATTGCGGATCTCCACCCGCAGCGTGCGTTCCGTCGCGTCCTTGTACGGAACCACCGAGAAACCGAGTTTGGCAAGGGCCCCCTTTAGCCGCGCATACACGGCCGCACTCGGGTCCTCTTCCACCGAGACGTCCACCATCCTGGTGTTCGGGTCGCCGACTTCGCCGAGCTTCTTGTCCGTGCGTGCGTCGGATACCCCAAGTCCGATGGTCCTGCCGTTGCCGACAGCGGATTCATTCACTTTCACCGGTGGATCTATGAGCAGAACCTGTGGATTGAGCGCACAGCCCTGAATCGCGGCCACCATGCCGAATACTGCCAGTACGAACCAGAGTCTTTTCTTCATGATGTCATCCTCCTTGGATATCCTGCCAATATGAAATAGCTGCGATCAACCGACAATGCAGAAGTAGCGTCATCGTGCCCGGGTCAGGACGCCTGCGCGCTGAGGATGTAATTCACCGAACTGTCCGTGCCAAGCGCATAAGTCCTGGTGAACGGGTTGTAGGTCATTCCCGTCACACGGTGCGGTGACAGCCCGGCGTCGCGGCAAATTCGCCCCAGCTCCGCCGGGGTAATGAACCTCGAATAGTCGTGCGTGCCGCGCGGCAGCAACTTGAGGATGTACTCCGCGGCGACGACCGCGAACAGGTAAGCCTTCGGATTGCGGTTGATGGTGGAAAAAAAACACCAGCCGCCGGGCGCGATCAACCCGGCGCACGCCTTGACTGCGCTCGCAGGGTCGGGCACGTGCTCCAGCATCTCCATGCAAGTGACGACGTCATAGTGATGCGGCTGATCCCTGGCGAGTTGCTCGACCTCCACCTTGCGGTATTCCACTTCGAGCGTGCTCTCCAACAGGTGCAATTGCGCCACTTTCAGGGGCTTGTCGCCCAGGTCTATGCCGGTCACCATTGCGCCGCGGGCCGCCATCGCCTCGGACAGCAGGCCTCCGCCGCAGCCTACGTCGAGAACTTTCTTTCCCCGAAGATCCGCGATGCGATCGATATAGTCCAGTCGCAGTGGATTGATGTCGTGCAGCGCCTTGAACTCGCTGTTCGGATCCCACCAGCGGTGGGCAAGCTGGCTGAATTTTTCGAGTTCGAGCGGATCGACGTTAATCATCTCAGGCTGATGCTCCACTTAATTTGACGCCGCGATACGCGATTGCCATTCATGGGCTTTGCGCACAACGGCCTTCTCGTCAACTTGCAGCAACCGGCCTTCCTCGACCAGCAGCTTGCCGTCTACCCAGACATGGCTGACGTGCTCCCGACCGGCAGCATAGACCAACTGCGAGGCCGGGTCATAGCAGGGAGACAGCTCGATCGACGCCAAGTTCACCGCGCACAGATCCGCGCACTTGCCCGGCTCGACCGACCCGATTTTCTGTTCCAGGCCCAACGCTCTGGCGGCGTTGAGTGTGGCCATGCGCAGCGCGACATGCGCGGGAAGCGTTTCCGCGTCGTCGCTCGCCGCCTTCGCCAGCAGCGCCGCAAGCCGCATTTCGGAAAGCACGTCGAGCCGGTTGTTGCTTGCCGCCCCGTCGGTGCCGAGGCCGACGTTCATTCCCGCCGACAGCATGGCGCCCACCGGCGCGATGCCGCTGGCAAGCTTGAGATTCGACGAAGGGCAATGCGCGACCGAGGCGCCGAGCCCCGCCAGCAGTGCAATCTCGTCCGGATCGAGGTGGACGGCATGAACGGCGATGAAGCTCGGGCCCAGCAGACCGATCTTTCCCAGCCGGGCAAGCGGGCGCATTCCGAACTTGCTTTCACTCTCCCGGATTTCGTCGCGCGTTTCGTGCAGATGCGTGTTGATCGGGATCTGCAGCTGTTCGGAAAGCGTGAGGATTTGTTCGAAACTCCTGTCGCTGACGGTGTAGGGGGCGTGCGGCGCCATGCAGAAGGACAACAAGGGTTCGCTCTTGAGTTCGTCGCGCATCGCCAGGCCCTTGCGCAGATAATCCTGGGCGTCGGCGGCGTACACGGTGGGAAATTCGATGAGTACGATTCCGAGAGCGGCCCGCATCCCGGCCTCCAGTGCCGCGCGTCCCGCCATCTCCGGGTAGAAGTACATGTCGTTAAAACAGGTGACGCCGCCGCGCAGCATTTCAGCACAGGCGAGCAGGGTGCCGTCATACACGAACTGCGCCGAGAGATGCCTAGCCTCGGCGGGCCAGACGTGTTTTTCCAGCCAATCCTTCAGCCGCAGGTCATCGGCAAGTCCGCGCATCAGCGTCATCGCCGCGTGAGTGTGAAAGTTTACCAGCCCCGGAATCAGCGCGTGGGTTGAAAGATCGAGGGTCCGGCCGGCCTTGCAACGCCGGCGCATTTCCGCGCGCGGCAAAACCGCGGTGATGCGCTCGCCGGCGATCGCCACGCTGTGGTCGTTCAGCACGGTTCCGTGCGGTTCGACGGGGATCACCCAGCGCGCCTCGATGACGGTATCGGCGGAGAAGCTTGCGTTCATTTCCTGCATGGAGACCGTAAAAAAAAGCCCTGCATTCGCAGGGCTTTCAGTCGCTCGTCGTCAATCCGCGGAGTCAGTTGGCAGGCTTGGTCGCGGTGACGCTGACATCCGCGCGGCGGTCGGGTTCCAGGCAGGCAATCAACGCCTTGCCACGCTGGCCGCTGCAGGTATCTCCGGTCACCGGCCCCGATTCGCCGCGTCCCTCGGCATTGATCTTGCCGGCGGGGATGCCCTCATGCACCAGATAGTTCTTCGCCGCATTGGCGCGGCGTTCCGACAGTTTCTGGTTGTATTCCTCGGTGCCGATGCGGTCGGCATAGCCGATCACGCTAATTGAGTCGTATTGCGTTCCCTTCAGGCTGGCGACAAATTCGTCGAGCTTGCTGCGCTGGTCGCTGCGAACGCCGGACTTGTCGAAACTGAACAGCGGTTCCGTTTCGAAGCTGACTCTTACCGGGGCCTTGGCCACAGGCTCGTCGGCGTACTGCGTCGGCTCGCCGACCACGCTGTCCTTTGCTGCAAGGTCTTGTTCCGGGTATTGCATGGTGCCCGACTCGTCCGGCTGCGTGCCGAGGTCTCCGACTTCTTCCTCGGGGTCGATCTCGTACTTGGTTACCGGAAAATCAGGAAGGGGTTGCTCGGGCGCTTTCGCGACCGGGGCCGGTGGCGGAGGCGGTGTTGCCTCGAGCGGTCGATCCACGAACTGCACGCTTTCGCTTTGTGGCTCGTACGCCGGTGCCGGGGCCGGAGCGGGGGTCGGTGCCGGGGCCTGCGCTTGTTCCGCACCGCCGCCGGAACTGCTGCGCTCGGTCTGGCCGGCGCAGCCCGCAAGCATTGCGCCGATCAACAACATCAAAAGCCGATTGGTCTTGGGTCGCATTTCGGGTTCTCCTGGTCATGCTGGTCAAGGACTCTTGCATTATGGCCCATTCCCGGGCCGCTTAACAACGCCTGGGGAAGCTCTGCATCAGTCCCGCATGCGCGACCGAGGCGGATCCATCATCCCGGTATTGCCGTGGGCTGATACACCTTCGAGGTCACGCATAAAGGCGCGCCGGACGATGTCTCGGGGAGAGGCGCCATGATAAAATGCGAGGCTTGCGCTGGAACGAATCAAGGGGCTTCCCAGCGAGCCATCCCCTCCAAACGTCCTGGCAAGTCTATCGGGTCGAGCGGGACAGAATCGTGACTGTTTGCAACAAGAAAACTGACCATTCCTGATGGATCAATTCGCCAAAGAAACCCTCCCCATCAGCCTCGAAGAGGAGATGCGCCGCTCCTACCTCGACTACGCGATGAGCGTGATCGTGGGGCGCGCGCTACCGGACGTCAGAGACGGCCTCAAGCCGGTGCACCGCCGCATCCTGTTTGCGATGCACGAGGCCAACAACGTATGGAATCGGCCTTACGTGAAATCCGCGCGGGTGGTCGGCGATGTTCTCGGCAAGTACCATCCGCACGGCGATTCCGCCACCTACGAAGCCCTGGTACGCATGGCACAGGACTTCTCGATGCGCTACACCCTGGTCGATGGACAGGGCAACTTCGGTTCGGTGGACGGCGATTCGGCGGCGGCTTACCGCTATACCGAGTGCCGCCTGGAGAGAATCGCCTCCGAGTTGCTGGCCGATATCGACAAGGAAACCGTCGATTTCGTCCCTAACTACGACGGCAAGGAGCAGGAGCCCAGTGTCCTGCCTACCCGGATTCCCAATCTGCTCATCAACGGCTCTGCCGGTATCGCGGTGGGGATGGCCACCAACGTTCCACCGCACAGCCTGCGCGAAGTCGTCGATGCCTGCCTGGCAATCCTGGAGCGGCCCGAAATCAGCATCGATGAGCTGATGGAAATCATTCCGGGGCCGGACTTTCCGACCCACGGAATCATCTATGGCACCGCGGGAGTCAAGGAAGGTTACCGCACCGGCCGCGGCCGCGTGGTAATCCGCGCCCGCACTCACACCGAGGATCTGGAAAAAGGCAACCGTCAGGCCATCGTTATCGATGAGCTGCCATACCAGGTCAACAAGTCGGCGCTGCTTATCAAGATCGGCGAGCTGGTGCGCAACAAGCGCCTCGATGGTCTATCCGAAATCCGCGACGAATCCGACAAGTCCGGCATGCGAGTGGTGCTGGAGCTCAAGCGCGGCGAAGTGCCCGAAGTCATCCTGAACAACCTGTACAAAGAAACGCAGGTGCAGGACACGTTCTGGATGAACATGGTGGCGCTGGTGGACGGCCAGCCCCGCCTGTTCAATCTGAAGGAGATTCTCGACGCCTTCCTGCGCCACCGGCGCGAAGTGGTCACCCGCCGCACGGTATTCGAATTGCGCAAGGCGCGCGAACGCGGCCACATCCTGGAAGGACTGGCGGTGGCGCTTTCCAACGTAGACGAGATCATCGCGCTGATCAAGGCTGCGCCCGCTCCGGCTGAAGCCAGGCGCGAGTTGATGTCGCGCATCTGGCGCTCGCAGCTGGTGGAGGACATGCTGGCACGCGCTGACGTCTCCGCTTCGCGCCCGGAAGGGCTGGGACGCGACTTCGGATTGCAGTCCGGCGGCTACCGGCTTTCCGAGGTGCAGGCGCAGCGCATCCTGGAAATGCAGTTGCAGCGCCTGACCGGACTGGAGCAGGAGAAGATCGTCAACGAGTACAGGGAGGTCATGGTCAACATTGCCGACCTGCTCGACATCCTTGCCAAGCCGGAGCGCACCACCAGGATCATCGCCGACGAGCTTGCCCAGACCCGCAGCCAGTTCGGCGACGAACGCCGCAGCGAAATCGTGATGGATGCCCAGGATCTCAGCATGGAGGACCTGATTGCGCCCGCGGACGTGATGGTGACGCTGTCTCACACCGGCTACGTGAAGGCCCAGCCGCTCGCCGACTACCGGGCGCAGAAGCGCGGCGGTCGCGGCAAGCAGGCCACGGCGACCAAGGAAGACGACTTCATCGATAATCTGTTCATCGCCAATACGCACGATTACGTGCTGTGCTTCTCCATTCGCGGGCGCCTGTACTGGATCAAGGTGTACAACGTGCCTCAGGGCGGGCGAGCCAGCCGCGGAAAACCCATCGTCAACCTGCTGCCCCTGGTGGACGGCGAGAAGATCACCGCGATCCTGCCGGTCAAGGAGTTCGACGAGCACAAGTACGTGTTCATGGCCACCTCCAACGGCACGGTCAAGAAAACGCCGCTTTCCGATTTTTCGCGCCCGCGCCCGTCCGGAATCATCGCGGTTGACCTGGACGAGGGGGATTACTTGATTGGCGTGGCGCTCACCGAAGGCCGGCAAGACATCATGCTGTTCTCTGACGCCGGCAAGGCGGTGCGTTTCGACGAGCAGGATGTGCGGCCGATGGGGCGCGTGGCGCGCGGTGTGCGCGGCATGAAGCTCTCCGGCGGCCAGAAAGTCATCTCGCTGCTGGTGGCGGACAACGAGACGGTGTCGGTGCTCACGGCCACCGAGAACGGCTACGGCAAGCGTACGTCGATCGCCGAGTACACCCGGCACGGCCGCGGCACCCAGGGGATGATCGCGATCCAGACCAGCGCCCGCAACGGCAATGTGGTGGCGGCAACGCTGGTCGAGGAAATCGACGAAATCATGCTCATTACCACCGGTGGCGTGCTGATCCGCACCCGGGTCAAGGAAATACGCGAAATGAGCCGTTCCACCCAGGGGGTGACGCTGATCAATCTCGGTCCGGAAGAGAAACTCGCCGGCCTGCAGAAAATCGTGGACAAGGACGACGATGTGGGTCCGGAGCCGGACTCGGGCCCCGGCCCCGGCTCGGAACCCGCCTCCGATCCGGTCGCCAATCCCGACCGCAACGAGTCCGCCGACGCTCCGCCGGACCAGGACCCGGGTGAGGGCGAAACGAGTTGAGGCAGTCTGCAGCGAATTCCAATCCGTAGAACGAAAGAAAAAAAGTGGGCAGAGTTTTCAACTTCAGTCCGGGACCGGCGGTCCTGCCGCAGGCGGTCCTGGAGCAGGCGCGCGACGAATTGCTCGACTGGCATGGCACCGGCATGTCG
>CAYNFN010000218.1:0-7002 GCA_964396485.1 uncultured Alcaligenaceae bacterium | reverse complement strand
CCGATGCTGCCGGACTCGATGCGCCCGGCGTAACCGCGCGCATCCGCCGCACCGCTGTCTCCAGGCCTCGCCACAAGCTGCACGGGAAAGTAGAACTTTCCGTGCGATGCGGATCGCGCGACCTCGGCGGTCTCTAGGATTTCCAACAGCGTCGGTCCGCGATACCAGGACAGGTTCTCGCCGCGTTCGACCACCATGTCGCCGCACAATGCAGAGATCGGCAGGAAATCGATGCGATGAAAGTCCAGATCGCGTGCAAAGGATTCGAACGCCTCCCGGATGCCGCTGAATGCTTGTTCGGAGTATTCGACCAGGTCCATTTTGTTGACCGCCAGCACCAGGTGCGGAATGCGCAGCAGGCTGGCGATATAGGCGTGCCTGCGCGACTGGGTAAGCAGTCCTTTGCGCGCATCCACCAGAACGATCGCCAGATCGGCGGTAGACGCGCCGGTCACCATGTTGCGGGTGTACTGTTCGTGGCCGGGCGTGTCGGCAATGATGAATTTGCGCGAGGGCGTGGCGAAGTAGCGGTAGGCCACGTCGATGGTGATGCCCTGTTCGCGCTCGGCCAGCAGGCCGTCGGTCAGCAGGGAAAGATCGACCCCCGCCTGCCCGCGGCGGCGGGTGGACGTCTCGATCGAAGAAAGCTGATCCTCGAAAATCGCCTTGGTATCGAACAGCAGGCGGCCGATCAGCGTGCTTTTGCCGTCATCCACGCTGCCCGCGCTGGTGAAGCGCAGCATGCCGGTGTCAACGGGTTGTATATTCTCTATTGCAGACATTTAACCACCTAAGTTCAAGATCCTCACCGCAAAGACGCAAAGGCGCAAAGGAAACGCAAAGGAAAGCAAAAACACTTGAGGTTAAAAAGCAAAGAAGTGGTTAGTCGTGCCACCACGATATATCGACTGGGTGGGACAAATCACAACCTCTCCGCTTTTTGACACGATTCGTTTGGTTTTCTCTGCGTTTCCTTTGCGCCTTTGCGCCTTTGCGGTGAAAGTTTTTTTAAAAATAACCTTCCTTCTTGCGAAGCTCCATCGATGCTTCCGAGGTCTGGTCGTCCATCCGTGTTGCGCCGCGTTCGGTGATCCGGGTGATCACCGTCTCGGCGATAATGTCTTCGGCGTTTGCGGCGGTGGACTCGACCGGGCAGGTGCAGGTCATGTCGCCGACGGTGCGGAAACGCACCGAAAGCGTTTCCACCACCTCGCCGGATCTGGGTTGCACCAGTTCGGACAGCGGCAACAGGCCGCCGGGTTTGCGGATCACTTCGCGCCGGTGCGCGTAGTAGATCGACGGCACGGCAAGCTTTTCGCGCTGGATGTATTGCCAGACGTCCAGTTCGGTCCAGTTGCTGATCGGGAACACGCGGATGTTCTCGCCCGGGTGAACGCGGGTGTTGAACAGGCTCCACAGTTCCGGCCGCTGATTCTTCGGATCCCACTGGCCGAACTCGTCGCGGAACGAGAAGATGCGCTCTTTCGCGCGCGCCTTCTCCTCGTCGCGGCGCGCTCCGCCGATGCAGGCATCGAAACCGTGCTCGGCAATGGTGTCGAGCAGCGTCACCGACTGATGCTTGTTGCGGCTCTCGTCGTCGGAGCGCAGCCGCACCCTGCCCTTGCGCATGGATTCCTCGACGTGGCCGACGACCAGCCTCTCGCCCAGTTCCGCCGCGCGCGCGTCGCGGAAAGCGATCACCTCGGGGAAGTTGTGCCCGGTATCGATGTGCAGCAACGGAAACGGGAACTTTCCGGGACGGCACGCCTTTTCGGCCAGCCGCAGCAGGCAGATCGAATCCTTGCCGCCGGAAAACAGCAGTGCCGGATTGCGAGACTCGGCCGCCACCTCGCGCAGGATGTGGATGGCCTCCGATTCGAGCCAGTCGAGATGGTCGATTCGCGACGACGATTCTATTCTTTCCAGCACGGCACTCACGATGTCCTTCCTTCGCCCGGTTTGACCAGGGGCGAAACGTGCAGCCCACACTCTTTCGCGTCCGAACTTTCCCACCACCAGCGTCCGGCGCGGATGTCCTCGCCGGCCCGGATCGCGCGCGTGCAGGGCTCGCAGCCGATCGAGGGGTAGCCGCGATCGTGCAGCGCGTTGTACGGCATACCGCGGTCCCTGATGCAGGCCCAGACCTCGGCCTCGCTCCAATCGGCAAGCGGATTGAACTTCGGGATGCCGTGCGTCGCATCGTGCTCGCGCAGCGGCAGGTCGGTGCGGGTTACGGACTGCGCACGGCGCAGTCCCGTGATCCAGGCGTCCCTGCCGGCAAGCGCGCGCGCCAGCGGCTCAACTTTGCGGATATGGCAGCAACGCTTTCGCAGATCGACGCTCTCGTAAAATGCGTTCAAGCCGTGTTCCTTCACGTAGCGCGCCACCGCATCGGCGTCCGGCCGGACCGCTTCGATCTCGTGGCCGTAGTGACTGCGCGCGCGTTCGAGCAGATCCAGCGTTTCGCGATGCAGGCGTCCGGTTTCAAGCGTGAAGATCGCGATCGGCAGACCGGCACTCAGGATCGCATCGGTCACGACCATGTCCTCCGCGCCCAGGCTGCTGGCAAAAGCGGCATGGGGAAATTCGGCGACGATGGCTTCGAGCCGCGCAGTCAGAGTCTCGTACGGGTAGACGGCAGCGGCTGCGATGGCGGGAGATGGTGCGTTCATGTACGCTGTGTTTTTTCAGTTGCCGTGGGGCGGCGCCGGCCAGGCGCGCGCATGGCGGCGGAATGCGGGTACTGCGTTGTCCCACGAACCCTGGTAGGCATCCGAGAACGGCTGCAGGGAACGCAGCGCCTGCCGAACGTCCTTTTCCGGGCGCACGGCGAATGCATCGAAGCCCACCCGGCGCATGAAAAAAAGCTGGTCGGGCAGCACGTCGCCGATTGCGCGCAATTCCCCCCGAAAACCAAATCGCGAACGCAGCAGGTAAGCCACGGAATAGCCGCGCCCGTCGGTAAACTTCGGAAAGTCCACCGCCACCAGAGGTAACTGCGGCAGCCACGGCGCGATCAGCGCCGGATCATCGGCGCCGGCAAGCCACACGCCGACTTCGCCGCGCGCGATCAGCTCCGCGTGCCGCTCCAGCCACAGGGCCAGCGGAACCACTACAGGGCCTGCGGGGATCTCGACCTCGGCCAAGGGCGTCTCCGGCGCGGGGCGCAGGATTTGCCAGTCGTCCGCAACGACGGCGCCGCCGCGAATGACTTCAGGCATCGGTAACCACTCCTTCACCAAGTTCTTTTTTCGTGCGCACCGTCGTTCCGTACACGCCGGCCTTGAAGGGGACAATGCCCAGCCGCTCCACGGTGTCCACGAAGTGTTCGTCGGCTTCGCGCTTCTCCAGGTAGATCTCCACCAGACGCGACACCACGTCGGGCATGTCTTCGGCCTTGAACGACGGCCCGATTACCTTGCCGATCGCGCTGCGGCCGTGCCCGGCGTCGGAACCGTCGGCGCCGCCGATCGACACCTGGTACCACTCCTCCCCGTCCTTGTCGACGCCGAGGATTCCGATGTGGCCGGCGTGATGGTGGCCACACGAGTTCATGCAGCCCGAAATGTTGAGATTCAACTCGCCGATATCGTGCAGATAGTCCAGGTCGTCGAAGCGGCGCTGGATTGCCTCGGCAATCGGGATCGACTTGGCGTTGGCAAGCGAGCAGAAGTCGCCGCCGGGGCAGGCGATGATATCGGTGAGCAGCCCGAGGTTCGGCGTGGCCAGCCCGGCCTGCCGCGCCTCTTCCCAAAGCGTATACAAGTCGCCGGCGCGCACGTCGGGCAGGATCAGATTCTGTTCGTGCGAAACGCGGATCTCGCCGAAACCGAAGCGTTCGGACCAGTCGGCCACCCGCTCCATCTGCTCGGCGGTCGCGTCCCCCGGCGCCACACCAGTCTTTTTCAGCGACAGCACCACCGCCCGGTAACCCGCAACTCGATGCGGACGCACCGCCCGCCCCGCCCAGCGGGCGAAGCCGCGGCTCTCGGCGATTCGGCGTGCCAGTTCGCTTTCATCCTGCGGCCGCGGCTGGTAGCCCGGCGCGGTGAAATATGCAGAGACGCGTTTGAGTTCTTCTTCGGTGAGCGTGCCCGGGCCGTCCTTTACCAGAGCCCACTCTTCTTCCACTTGGCGCGCGAACTCCTCGGCACCGAGGGCCTTCACCAGGATCTTGATGCGCGCCTTGTAGATGTTGTCGCGGCGCCCATAGCGGTTGTAGACGCGCAGGATGCACTCGACGTAGGTCATCATGTGCTGCCACGGCAGGAACTCGCGGATCACCGTGCCCACGACCGGCGTACGGCCCATGCCGCCGCCCACCAGAACGCGCAGCCCGAGTTCGCCGTCCGGCGCGCGCCGCAGGTACAGGCCGATGTCGTGGAAGGCGGTGGCGGAACGATCCTCCACGGAACCGTTGACCGCGATCTTGAACTTGCGCGGCAGGTAACTGAATTCCGGGTGGAAGGTGGACCACTGGCGCAGGATCTCGCACAGTGGCCGCGGATCGACGATTTCGTCGGCCGCTATGCCGGCGAACTCGTCCGAGGTGATATTGCGCACACAGTTGCCGCTGGTCTGGATGGCGTGCATCTCGACCGACGCGAGGTCGGCGAGGATGTCGGGGGAGTCCTCGAGGCGCGGCCAGTTGTACTGGATGTTCTGGCGTGTGGAGAAATGCCCGTAGCCGCGGTCGTAACGGCGCGCGATGTACGCCAGCATGCGCAACTGGGCGGCCGACACGAGGCCATAGGGAATCGCCACGCGCAGCATCGGTGCGTATTTCTGTATGTACAGGCCGTTCTGCAGGCGCAGCGGCCGGAACTCGTCCTCGGTCAGATCCCCGTCGAGAAAGCGCCGCACCTGATCGCGGTACTGCGCCACGCGCTCGGCGACGAGGTTGCGGTCAACTTGATCGTAGATGTACATCGAGCTCTCTCGTTTCGTAAAAAAACAACTGCTGCGTCACCACACCAGCTTGCCGCCGATGATCACCAGCAGCGACGCCAGCGCCGGCCGCAGGAACCGCTCCGGCACCCTCGAACCCGCGTGACTGCCGAGGTAGATTCCGGGCAGCGAACCGACCAGCAGGCTGCCGAGCAGGGCGAGGTCCACTGTCCCCATCGACAGGTGACCCAGACCCGCCACCGCGGTAAGCGGAACAGCGTGGGCGATATCGCTGCCGACGATGCGTGCCGCCGGCAGCAACGGGAACAGGAACAACAGTGCGGTGACGCCCAGCGCGCCCGCCCCTACCGAACTCAGCGTAACCAGAACCCCAATAACCGCACCGGTAGCGACCGTCACCGCGACCAAATGACGTTTACGCCAGCTCTCGCCCGTTATCGCTTTGCGCGAGGCCAGGCGCTGTAAACGCTCCTTGAACAGCAGTGCTAGCGCGGTCAGGATCAGCGCCACGCCAAGCGAACCGGTGATGATTCCGGACACGCGTGAGGTCTCGACACCCAACACTCGCAACAGCACTACACAAAGCAAAGCGGCGGGCAGGCTCCCCGCGGCAAGCCAGCCCACCAGCTTCCAGTCGACATTGCCGCGCTTCGAATGCACCCAGACGCCGGCGCTCTTGGTAATCGAGGCATACAGCAGATCGGTGCCTACCGCGGTCGCCGGATTGACGCCGAATACCAGGACCAGCAGCGGAGTCATCAACGAGCCGCCGCCGACGCCGGTCATGCCGACGATGAACCCGACCACGAAGCCGGAAACCGTGTATGCGAACTCCATGTCCTGTTGCCGCCTCTGCTCCGGTCGGGGTCACGCGCACCACCACGCCCGTCAATGCGAAAAACTTCGTGCAATCCTAGCAATGGTCGTTATATTCCTTACGACTATTCTGTTAGTATTAAATACGTTTTACTTATTTGCATAAGCGGCGATGAAACTCCAGCAATTGCGTTATATCTGCGAAGTGGTGCGCCAGAATCTGAATCTTTCCAATGCCGCGGAGGCCTTGTTCACCTCACAGCCCGGAATCAGCAAGCAGGTCCGCAGCCTCGAGGAGGAACTGGGTGTGGACATCTTCGTGCGTCACGGCAAGCGCGTGGTGGCGGTCACCGAGCCGGGCAAGGCGATCCTCGAGATTGCGCAGCGGATGCTGAAGGACGTCGAGAACCTGAAGCAAGTTGGCGAGGAATTCACCGAGGAGGACAAGGGCCACCTGACCATCGCGACCACGCACACCCAGGCGCGCTACGCGCTGCCGCACGTGATCCAGCGGTTCACCAAGCGCTATCCCGGCGTGCGCCTGAGCCTGCGCCAGGGCAGCCCGACGCAGATTTCGGAGCTGGTGACTTCGGGGGAGGCCGACATTGCCATCGCCACCGAAGCGATCGAACTGTACGAGGACCTGGTCATGCTGCCCTGCTACGAGTGGAACCGTTGCGTGCTGGTGCCGCCGGGGCATCCGCTGCTGAAGGCGAAGAAGCTCACACTGGAAGCCATAGTGAGTTTCCCGATCATTACCTACGACTTCGCCTTCACCGGCCGGTCGCGGATCAACCAGGCATTTGCCGACAAGGGCCTGACACCGAACGTGGTGCTCACCGCCATCGACGCCGACGTGATCAAGACCTATGTGGAACTCGGGCTGGGAATCGGGATCGTGGCCATGATGGCCTACGACCCCAAACGCGATACGCACCTGCGCGCGAAGGACGCCAGCCACCTGTTCGAACCCAGCACCACCCGCATCGGCATCCGCAAGAACAGCTACCTGCGCGGCTATACCTACGAATTCATCGAGATGTTCGCGCCCCACCTCAACCGCAAAGTGGTGGACGACGCCATGCACACCAAGGGCTAGAGGCTTCTAACGCTGAACCGCAGAGGCGCACTAAACCTTCACCGCAGAGGCGCAAAGGCGCAGAGGAAACGCAAAGGAAAGCGAAACCAGATAACTTGTAAAAGCACACGGGGTACACGGAGAGAATGTCGGACCGGCTTCTCATCAGCTTTTTACCCAATTTGCATTTCTCTGCGTTT
>CAYNFN010000217.1:0-1698 GCA_964396485.1 uncultured Alcaligenaceae bacterium | reverse complement strand
CGGCGCTTTTTCACCCTCTCCGCCTCTGGGGGAGAGGGCCGGGGTGAGGTGGTGCTCTTGGTCGTTCTCGCCGCCATCCAGTTCACCCACATACTGGACTTCATGATCATCATGCCGCTCGGCCCGCAACTGATGCGGGTGATGCTGATCTCGCCGCAGCAGTTCGGGCTCCTGGTTTCAGCCTACACCCTTGCGGCAGCGGTCGCGGCGCTGGCCGTGGCCTTCTACACCGACCGCTTCGATCGCCGGAAAACGCTGCTATTCCTCTATGCGGGCTTCGTGATATCGACGCTGCTGTGCGGCATCGCGCCGGGCTACGGTGCGCTGCTGGCCGCGCGTGCGATCGCCGGTGCCTTTGGCGGCCTGGCGGGTGCGACCGTACACTCCATCATTGGCGACGCGATCCCCGAACAGCGTCGAGGCGCCGCGACCGGCATGATCATGTCCGCGTTCGCGCTGTCTTCCATCATCGGCGTTCCAATCGGATTGTTTCTCGCTGCCCATTTCTCCTGGCGCGCGCCCTTCCTGTTCCTTGTCGTGGTCTCGACGCTGGTTCTGATTCTCACCTGGAAAATTCTCCCCCCCATGCGCGGCCATATCGTCGAAGGCGGGTCCCACCGGCCTCTGGAACAGATGAAAGCGGTGTTGGGGACCGCCAATCATCTGCGCGCCTTCGTATTCATGTTCGCACTGATGTTCGCGGGGTTTTCGGTGATTCCGTTCATCGCGCCGTACATGGTGGCCAATGTCGGTCTTAAGGAAACCGACCTGCCTTACCTCTATTTCTTCGGCGGGCTCGCCACCGTGTTCAGCTCGCGCTACATCGGCAAGCTCGCGGACCGCCACGGCAAGCGCCAGGTGTTCACGGTTATAGCGGCCATTTCCATCGCGCCGCTGCTCATCACCACCAACTTGCCGCCCGTCCCTGTGCCGGTCGCGATCGGCGCCTCGGTGATCTTCATGGTGTTCGTCTCAGGACGCTTCGTTCCGGCGATGGCGCTGATGATTTCGAGCGTCGAACCGCGCCTGCGCGGCGGCTTCGTGAGCATCAACTCCGCGATCCAGCAGCTTGGCCTTGGTGCTGCTTCACTGCTCGCGGGAACGATCATCGGCCATGGCGCCGGCGGCACGCTGACCCGTTACTGGCTGGCGGGGCTCATTGCGGTGGGCGCCACGCTGCTTGCGATGGCACTCGCATGGCGGGTCAAGCCGGTGGCTTAAGCAACCACCTCATCCCCCGCCTTCTACCCCTCAAGGGGGTACTGAACCGAGTCCCCGGAGCGGAGAAGGTGCGCTGCGCGGGCGGAGAGCACTGTGGATTTCCGACCGTATATATGTTGACTTTGGTCCAGTACGACTGCAGGCAAGGTATCTTGAACGGTAACAACTTAACTACAACGGGCCACGCCGCGGCCCGCGATTCTGCGCACTATTCCGTTTCGCGCAACGGCTTGTGCAGCCTGACCGGCTCGGTTTTCTTTCGCCGCATGCGGATGTTGAGCATCTCCACCCCCACCGAGAATGCCATGGCGAAGTAGATGTAGCCCTTCGGTACATGCACGTCGAAGCCCTCGACCATCAATGTCACGCCCACCAGGATCAGGAAAGACAGTGCCAGGATCTTGATGGTGGGATGCCGATCGACGAAAATGCCGATCGGCTCCGCGGCAACCATCATGACCGCCACCGCCACGACGA
>CAYNFN010000216.1:0-5090 GCA_964396485.1 uncultured Alcaligenaceae bacterium | reverse complement strand
TGTTTGGAATGCATGGGCGGCTGGAGCAGAATGGGCTGGCCTCGTTAAAGGCGCAGGTCACCGAGATTGTCATGCCGCCCAAGGTGATCGTGGTCTTTGTCTTCGCGGTCGTGATCTGGTTCGGATGCTGGCTCACGGTCGACGTCAATCTGACCTCGATCCACGGTCTGTACCGCGACCGCCTGGCCTCGGCTTTTCTTGTCGGGAGGGATACGAAGGGAAACATCGATATCGAGGAGGATATCGATCTCGTTGACATTTGCCGATACGAAGCGCGGTCGACCGCGCCCTACCACCTCCTCAACGTGGCGCTTAACCTTCAGGGCAGCAAGGACCCCGGCATTCGCGATCGAAAGAGCGACTTTTTCATTTTCACCAAACGCTTCATCGGCGGGCACCGCACTGGATACTGCCGAAGCGAGACCATGGAACAGGTCTTTCCGCAGATGAGTTTGGGCTCCGCCATGGCGATTTCTGCTGCCGCCGCCTCACCTAACATGGGCCGTGAGACATCTCCACTGCTGGTCGCGTTCATGACGCTACTGAACATTCGGATGGGCTATTGGGTGCCAAATCCGGGGCTCCTGGAGGAGAGGCAAAACGAACCTCGTTGGAAGCTTCGAAAGAAAGATCCAGAGCATGCAACGAAGCCGATGGGATTCACGTTCAAGGAGGTCTTCGCTGAGGAGCTGCAGGAAATCGAGCGACGCTGGGGCCAGTATCAAGGCGGATCGCAGCGCCATCGCGACAAGAGCACTGAGCCCACGGTCGACCATCAGCTCGTCGGAATCGGCTTCTCAGGTGGTGGCATTCGCTCGGCGACGATCAACCTGGGAATTGCCCAGGCGCTGCACAATCGCGGTGTCTTCGATCATCTGGACTACATGTCGACCGTCTCAGGCGGTGGTTATCTGGGCTCGAGCATCAGTACTCTGATGCGTTCTAAGGAATATGTCCCCATCGGCAAGCAGTTGCTGAAGAGCCGCGCCGCCAAGAGCGAGTTCGCGGGAACGGTAAGCGTCGACGATTCAGACTCAAGCGGACCGGTTGTGAGGGTTCGGGGGGTGCAGCCCGATGAGCATCGCGAGTATCGGTTTTCGAAGTTCGATCAGGTCGTCGTCAAGAGGGATGACGCGGTCAAAGCAGGAGAGGACTTGATCTACCGGCACGACAAACTCAGCGATCGCTTCCGCTGGCGAGTACGGCCGACGGCCTTCCTGCGAGAGATCCTCAGCAAACTCGACGAGAAGCACCGCTGGGTCAACCTCTCCGACGGTGGCCATATCGAGAACCTGGCGACCATCGAGCTTTTGCGCCGCCACTGCAAGTACATCATCATCGGCGACGGCGAGGCCGATCCGAACCTGCACTTTGCCGGGCTTGCGACGCTTATGCGCTGCGCCTACATAGACCTCGGGATCGAAATCGATATCGATCTCGACGCGATCCGTCTCCGGAA
This sequence comes from uncultured Alcaligenaceae bacterium, assembly GCA_964396485.1. GTDB lineage: Bacteria > Pseudomonadota > Gammaproteobacteria > Burkholderiales > JACQAP01 > JACQAP01. The sequence goes on along the minus strand of CAYNFN010000216.1, from coordinate 3,631 downwards.
AGCCAAGGAAGACCATGATGAAGCCACCGTCAGCGGCGATCACTGGGCCATCGGAAGGATTACGTATCCAACAAGAGACAAGAACGGAAATCGCGAGATCGGCTACTTGCTCTATCTGAAGTCGTCATTTACCGGCGACGAGGGCGAGGTGATCCGCGAGTATCGCCACCGCCATCCGACATTTCCGCATCAGACCACGGCCGATCAGTTCTTCGACGAGGGTCAGTTCGAAGCTTACCGGGCGCTCGGCCAGCATATCGCCGAACTGGCGCTCGAAGGCAAGCACATCGCCGAACGCGTGGTCGAGGAATCGCAGCCCGCGGCTCCCACCGTCAAGATGTCATTCAGCGAACTCGAAAAATGGTTCAAAGACCTCTGGGAGGCTCGAAAGCAACCAAAGCCAGAGCAGACCGTCGCGCAATCGCAGGGTGGAACGCGAACGACATAGGCGAGCACGTATCTGCGAAAGCGACCAACGTAGAATTCCTTACCGGTGCCCGGCGTAATGACCTCGCCCGACTCTTCGACAAGTCCCGCGTTCCCGGCATGGGATCTGAAAATCGCGGGCGGCACCAGTTTCATCAGCGGACCCAGGCGCGCCAGGCTGGTAAACGGCGTCGGCGTGACTGCCTTTGTCACTTGTCACTTGTCACCAGTCACCAGCCTATTTGATGACGTCGTTCAAAGTGAGTTGGTGGCTTCCGCCCTTCACGGCGAGGAATATTTCTCTGAGGAACATCCCCAGGCATCCGATCAGGGCGAACATCGCCAGGATGAACAGCGTTCCGACCAGCTTGGCAATGTCCGCGGTAATGAAGACGCCGAGAAACGCTCCCGCGACCAGCAGGCAGATAAACAGGGCGCACAAGACGGCGAGCATGATGGCGTGATAGATCAGCCTGATGCGCTGCGCCAGCAGGTTCAGCTCTTCGACATCCTCCTTGACCCGCGCGGCCTCTTCAACCGGGGGTGTGCGCAGCCTGTCCGCGAGAACGCGGCGGCGATCGACAATGCGGCCGAGCCGGATGCTCAATGCCGATAGGATGGTTCCGATCGCGGTCAGCAGGAACACCGGCGCGACGGCGAGCTGGATGATGCGGGCGATATCGGTGACATTGGCATCCATCATTCCTCCATTCCGGCGCAGCCGGGAACGTCTTCGAAGCGGTGAAACACGGCTTTGCCGTGCCGGCGCGCGGTTTCAACCCTTTCACTTGAGGGTCCGCCGATTCGCAGACAGGCGTGGTCAGGCATTGCGGAAACGTGTCATTCTGCAGAACAGAATGGCCAGAAACGGCAGCGCAATGCCGATCACCATCACCGTAATCATCAGAGCGCCCAATTCGCTGTAGTCGGCGGGCGTGACGACCTGGCCGGTGACGGAGTCCTTCACTTCGCGCGTTACCGAGAAAAACCTGTTCAGGTATTTGGTGCCGAGTTGCGCGGCCGACAGCGCCAGGTTGGTGAAAGACGCCATCACCGCAAAGAACGTGGCCTTGAGTTTTTCCGGCGCCGAGTTGGCGATCCACGCCAGCATCGGGATCATCGCGATCTGCCCCAGCGGCGACTCCAGCGCCGTGTCGATCAGCGCGATGAAACGCGCATCCACCACGCCGTTGGTATGTGCCGCCGTCCACTCATGAATCCCGTAATACAGGCCGATGTTGGGCAGCGAGAGTATCGTTCCGATGATGGTCAGCACACCTACGACGTAGGCGATCGAATGCTCGGCCATGAAGCGGCGGAAGATGAACAGGCTGAACAGCGTAAGGGTCGAGCCGATCAACCCCAGCGTGGCAATGAACTGCTGGTCGAAACCCAGTGCGTCGATCTCCCACCAGGTCGAGCCGGCGCCCGGACTGGGCATGGCGCGGAACGCGAACACCACGATCGCAGTTCCCACCAGAAAATTGCGCGCCTCGGGTCCGAGCTCGCGCGTCAGCCGCCACATCAGGAAAATGACGATGGCCATGGACGCGCAAAATACGATTTCCTGCGCGGCCGGTATCTGGCCCAGTCCGACGCTCAGCGAAACCACCGCGAACGCCAGACCTCCGCCCAGTATCCACCAGTTCACTGGCGGCGGGTCGAAATGGCGGTCGAGGATCGCCTCGCATTGCGCGCGCGTGCGCCCTTCGGCGGCCAGCCGCGCCAGCTCGCGCCGTCGTAGCCACGATGCCAGCGCCACTCCCAGCACCGAGACCATCGGGATGATCAGCGCAAGCTGGTAGATGGAGAGATACGCGGCGGCCTTCTGGGCTTCCGGCAGCGCGCCGACGCCCCGCAGCAGGAAAATGTTCAGGATGGCCACGGCCACGCTGCCGCCGATGATCGCGACCCGCCCCAGCGTCTGCATGGTCGTGTGCATCGTCTTGAGCTCGGCGGCACCGATGGGCTGGCCGGCGTCATCGGAGCGCGGCACCGCTTCCACGGTCATCGCGTCGGCCACGACGTCCTGCACCACGTAACCGATCGGCGCCAGCAGCGCCGCCAATACGAACCAGGTCTCGACCGGTGCAAAAGCCCGCATCGCATCGGTGTCGCCCAGCAGACCGATCATCATCAGAAGGCTGAGCGTGATCAGTCCCGCGCCGAGGTACACCAGCAGGCTCTTCCAGCGCCAGACCAGGTCCACCAGATGCCCCAGCGGCATCTTCAGCGCCCACGGCAGCATCATCCAGAAACCGAGCGCGGCGAGGAACTCTGCGGACAATCCGAGTTGTTCCTTCACGTAGAAGGTGCCGACGATGCCGGTAAGGCCGGAGATGCCGGCAGCCGCGTAAACCATCAGCGGCGGCATATAGGAAAGCCGCATCTCGCGTCCGAGCGCGAGGACGTTGCGGTCTATCCAGTTCAGTACCGCGGCGGGGAAACCGGAAGCAGTTGTGGTAGTCATGCCAAGGACAATCGCGAAGCAGTAAAGACCGGCTGTTGCAGGTCCCTGCCGGGCTATCGGGCCGCGCCGGGCAGATCGGACTTTATCACGCGGCTTGCCCGCGGCTACGCCCGGTCGTCGGCCGTTCGATTATTCGGAACCGCCGACCGAAGAACTGATCGTGCCCGTCTCCGGTTCGTCGGCCGCCTTCTGTTCGGACGCGGGAATGAACGTGTAGCCCAGGTCCTGAAGCGCGAAGGCGATGCGCGCTACGTCGTAGCCGTAGATGACCTTTGGCCCGATCGCCGACACCGGGACGCCGCGGCCACGCAGCGTCCAGAAACCCATCTGACCCTGCAGGGACTTCTCAACGTCGTGCTCCACGTAAGGTATGCCGCTGGCGGCGAGGCTGGTGCGCAACTTCGCGCAGTAGGGGCACCACGCCGTGGTATAGATCACCACGGTCTTGGAGTCCACGCCCGGGCGATAGGCAAACGCGGCGTAGCGATCCAGCCCGAGCAGCAGGAGCGTGAGGCAAGCTGCCACGATCAGCAGTACCCAGCGGGATTTCCTTGCCCAGGCCGGTTCTGTCCTCATGGCTTCAGCTCCTGGAACTCGTTTGGGACCGCCCGGCGTCTGCGACATTCGCCTTGCGTATCTCGCGAAAGACGAAAACCAGCAGCATCGCGATTATCGCGAACTCGACCGCGGTGAACAGCAGGATCGACAGGGTCAGCTTCCACGTGCTTTCAAGCA
>CAYNFN010000215.1:0-6237 GCA_964396485.1 uncultured Alcaligenaceae bacterium | reverse complement strand
CGTGGTGCCGACGATGATGATCGCCGGGATCGCGTCGAGAAAGCAGCCGACGACGAGAAACGTGAAGGCGATGAAGAATCCCACTCCGGTAATGCCCAGTCCCCAGGAGGAGACATTCTCGAGGAGCGCTCGCGGGATCTGGTAGTAAGCGAGGAGCCAGCCAAAAACAGACGCTGTGCCTACGCAGAACAATGCCACCGCCGCCAGTCTTCCGGTATCGGCGAGCGCCTGATACAGATGCGTGATGTCCATCGCGCGGTAGACAAAGATCGACAAGGTGGCCGCGTAGAGCACGGCGATCGCGGCCGACTCGGTGGCCGTGAACCATCCCAGCAGGATGCCGCCGACGATGATGACGGGCGTGAATAGCGCCGGCAACGACTGGAAAGCGTAAGTCACGAACTCCCTGAACGTCGCACGTGGGTAGACCGGATACTTATAGAGCTTGGCGTAGACGTGCACGGTCGCCATCTGGGCGCCTGCGATCAGCAGCCCGGGCAGGATGCCGGCGAGATAGAGGGCGCCGATCGAGGTGGAGATGACGCCGCCCCATACCACCATCAGGATCGAAGGCGGGATGATCACGGCGAGCACTGCTGACACCGCAGTAATAGCAATCGAGAACGACAGGCCATAGCCCTCCTTGACCTGGGCGTCGATGAAAATTTTGCTCTGGCTCGCGGCATCCGCGGTGGAAGATCCCGAGATCCCGGCAAAGAAGACCGAAAGCAGGACATTGATCTGCGCCAGCGAACCGGGAAAATTGCCGACCACTGTCCGCGACAGCCGCACCAGCCGGTCGGTTATGCCGCCGACGTTCATCAGGTTCGCGGTCAGCAGGAAGAACGGCACCGCCAACAGGATGAAAGAGTTATAGGCCTTGAACGTTTCGTTGAAAAGCGTGATCGGGGATAGCCGCGGCTCGATCACCAGGATGGGCAGGCAGGACAGCCCGAGCGCGAAAGCCACCGGGACGCGCAAAATCAGCAGCAGGAAAAATCCGCCGAACAGGACCGCGGCGGCGGACCCCGCCGACATTGCGACGTCGGTCATTGCAGCTGCTCTCCGCGTAGGACGCGCAGGTTGGCGACGAAGGACTCGCCGATAAACAGCATCCAGGTGATCCCCGCGACCGGCCAGGCGAGGAAGATGGTCCACATCGGCAGCTCGGCGATCTCGGACAACTGGTCCCAGCCGAAGCGGGTGAACTCGATGCCCCACCAGATGAACACCAGCGCGAACACAAGCACGAAGACGTGCGAGACGATGCGCAGCAGCGCATTGGCCCGGCGCCCGAGTGCCGGCCAGACGTCGACCTCGAAATGGGTGCCCTCGCGGACGCCGATCATGGCGCCGAGCATGACCATCCAGATGAACAGGAAGCGCGCCAGTTCCTCGGTCCAGATATAGGCTGGAATGAGCTGCGTAAAGCGCGCGAAGATCTGCAGCGAAACGGGCACGATCAGCACAGCCACCGTACCCACCATGAGCCACGTCAGCAGCCGGTGGTAGAGTCTGATGAGGGTCTTCACTTGATCGCGTTGATCCTGGCGAGGATCTGGTCGGCGCCGACGTCCTTGGCGTAGGCCTCGATCACCGGCTCGACCAGTTTCTTCATCTGCGCGCGGTCGGCGAAGGGGATACGCTTGAGCTTGCCGGCCTTCTCCATCGCCTCCAGCTTGGCGGCGTCCTCGTGCGATTCGAGATCGCGGCCGTATGCGCCCGATTCCTTCCCCGCTCTCAGAATCGCGGCCTGCAGATCCGCAGGAAGGGTCTTGAACGTCTTGCCGGAGAAGCACAGCGGCCGGATCGTGATCGAGTGCTCCGTCATCGCAAGGTGGGGACCGACTTCGTAGAACTTCATCTGCTCCACACCGGCCGCCTCGTTGTCGCCCGCGGAGATCACCCCATTCTGGATGGCGTTGTAAATCTCGTTATAGGCGATCACCGACGGCGACATGCCGGCCGCGGCGAAGGTGCGGGTCCAGATCGGCGCGCCCATCACGCGCACCTTGAGGCCTTTCATCTCCGCCAGGTTGCGCACGGGCTTGTTGGCGAAAATGTTGCGCGTGCCGCCACCGGCATAGCCGATCAGCATGACGTCAGCCTTCTGCGCGATCTCGTCGGCGATCGGCTTGAACAGATCGGCATCGAGCACCTTGCGCCAATGGCCGAGGTCGCGGAACAGGAACGGCGCGTCTATGAACGGCGCAGCGCGCGAGAACGTGGACATGTGCGCGGGGGATACGATCGCGTAGTCAACGCCCTTGCCCTGGTTCAGGTAAACGAAGTAGTCCTTCTCTAGTCCCAACTCGCTGTTGCGGTGGAGTACGAAATTGACCGGCTTGCCGTAGTATTTTTTAGTCAGCTCTTCGAACTTGAGCAGCGTCCGGTTGAACGCGTGGTGGTCGTTGAATTGGACCGCGCCGTGAAGCGTGATGGTCTGTGCGATCGCGGGCGAGAACAGCATGGAAACCGCGAACATCGCCGTCATGGCGGCTGATCCAAAAGCCTTCATTGCCGTTTCCTCCAGTTGTTGACTCGAGACCAGCGACGGGCGTTCACTTGCCGCCGGCCGGCTTCATCGCGGCAATGCGCTCTGCCAGCGCCGATTGCATGAGATGGGCGTCCGTACCGAAGAATATCAACCTGAAGCCGAGTGCTACATATTCCTTGGCGAACACCGCGTTGGGCGCGGCGGTGGCCAGGACATGTCCGTGCTTCGCCGCCGCCGCTGCGATCCGCCGTACCGCGTCGAGATACTTCGGGTGCTTGAGGTCGCCCGGAACTCCGAGGAAATTCGACAGGTCGGCGTAGCCGATGCACAGCGAATCCACGCCCGGCACCGCAGCTATTTCCTCGACGTTGCCGACACCGACCTCGGTCTCGATCTGAAGCATCACGAAGCAGCGCTCGTTCAACTCAGCGAATTTGTCCTTCATGCTGCCGCCCGTGTAGTCGTCGTGGGCCGCGCCCACCACGGCCCCTCGCCTGCCCTTCGGCGGATAACGCGTCCAGGAGACGATGTCGCGCGCCTGCTGCGCGGTCTCGACCATCGGCACCATGATTCCGAGTGCTCCGGCATCGAGAGCGCGTGCGACGAAGTGGTACTGGTAGGTCGGAACACGCACGAAGGGAACAATATCGAGCCCGCGACAGTAAGCAAGCTGCTGCTTGATGGTGTCGATGCCGGCGCCGGAATGCTCCATGTCGAAAAGCAGGCACTCGGCACCGGCCTCCTTCGCGATCTGCGCCAGGCCCGGGGTAAAGAATTCGAACGCGAACAGGCCGTAGGCGCTGGCACCGCCGAGAAGTTTCTTCTTGAGTGGGTTGGATCTCATAGGTATTCAGTGACAAGTGACCAGTGACCAGTGACAAGTGGCTAGAACCGATTTTTCACAATCGTTTGTCTTTCTTTGCGTTGAACGCTCTCATTGCCAGCCATAGGCTGCTGGTTTCACCGAGTCCCGAGCACGGAGCACTGAGCACTGAGTCTAGCTTTCTCATCTCTGAAAGTACGGCACTTTCCCCAGCACTTCCTGGTTCACCACATTCTTCGGCACGCGGGCGTGGGCAAGATCGCGGCAGGCGCTGAAAACGCTGGCGGCGACGGTGTTGATGCACTCATCGGTGAGGCAGATGTGGTGCGGGGTGACAACGATGTTGTCGAGCTTCAGCAGCGGATTGTCCGCCGGAGTGGGTTCCTGCTCGAACACGTCAATGCCGGCGCCGGCGATGCGGCGCTTGGCAAGCGTGTCGAGCAAAGCCTTCTCGTCGACAATCGGCCCGCGCGCTGTATTGATGAAAAACGCCGTCGGCTTCATCAGCGAGAACTGCCGCGCCCCGACCAGTTTGCGCGTTTCCTCGTTAAGCGGGCAGTTCACCACGATAAAATCGGATTCGCGGAACACCGTGTCCATGTCCGTGAGCTTCACACCCAGCGGCGCCACCGATTCCTGGGTGACATAAGGATCGCAGGCGAGATGTTTCATCGCAAACGGCGCAGCCAACCGGTACAGCTCCGCGCCGACATTGCCCACCCCGATCGAGCCGAGCACGCGACCGCTCAGGCCGGTGCCGAAATGATTCAGCCGCTCCTGCCAACGCCCTTCACGGGTGAGCTTGTCCTTGATCAGCACCTTCTGCGCCAGCATCAGCACCAGCGTGAGCTCGGAAGTCGCCAGCGGCCGGCGCACCCCGTCCGGGGTGATGCTTAGGATCACGCCATTCTCGGTGCAGGCCGGCACGTCCACAGTGTCGTAACCGACGCCGAAGCGTGCAATCAGCTTGAGCCTTCGATTCGCGCCGGAGACAGTCTTGCGGGTGACCCTGGCCAGCATGACCGCCAGTGCGTCGTACTTTGCAGCAGTCTCGGGGGTGAGCTCCGGCTCGTTCTCGGGAATGAATTCGTACTCGATCCGCGGGTCGTCCAGGATCTTGAAGGCCGACTCGTCGAAGATCGGCTTGCCGTTCGGCTTGAGATTGTCGCGGGTAATGCCGATACGGAACTTGGCCGGCGCCATTGCTCTCCTCCTTCTTTCTTTGCGGCCGCCCAGGTTTTTTCCGGCGGGCGGTTTCCTGTCAGCTTACTTTTTTCTTGCTTTCTTTCCCGGCCCGTCGAGTGACTGAAGCACGCCGATGCCCTGCTTCAATGCGCCCTGCAGCAGCATCGAGTCTATCCCGACCGAGAACAGGCGGAAGCCCTTTTCCCAGTACTCGCGGCTCCATTTTTCGTCCGCGGTCATGCAGGCGAGGATTTTGCCGTGCTTTCTAGCGGCGGCGACCATTTTTTTGATCGCGGCGACGTATTTGGGATGGTCGAACTGCGCGGGAATGCCGAGGAAATTGGTCAGGTCGAAGTGCCCGAGCCAGAGCACATCCACGCCCGGCACCGCCGCGATCTTTTCCACGTTCTCGATGCCTTCGGCAGTCTCGATCAGGCACATCACCAGAGTACGTTCGTTGGCGATCTTGATCTTCTCGGCGACGTTCCCGCCGATGTAATCGTCGGCTGCAAAGCCGAACGCCGCGCCGCGCCGGCCCGCTGGCGGATAGCGGGTGCAGGAGACGATGTACTTCGCCTCCTCGGCGGAGCCGACCATGGGCGCCATGATCCCCATGATACCGAGGTCGAGCGCGCGCGAAATGTAGTGGTACTGGTTGGTCGGTACCCGCGCCATCGGCACCAGGTCGATGCCGCGGCATGCCGCGGCCTGTTCCTTGATGGTTTCGTAACTGTGCCCAGCATGCTCCATATCAAGGAGCAGGAACTCCGCCCCCGCCGATTTCACGATCTGCGGCAGGCCAGGAACCAGGAACTCCCAGCCGAAACTGCCGAAGACGGCTTGACCTTTAAGTAGTTTTTCTTTGACGGGATTGGTACGCATAGTTCAGTGTCCGTGGTGAGTTACTGACCCAACCGGTAAATAGTGCGCATCGTTTTCCCCCCTCTCCCTCCGGGAGAGGGTTGGGGTGAGGGAATAACACCGGCAAAAGCCCCTCATCCTGTCCTTCTCCCGGAGGGAGAAGGGACTCAACAGGTGTCTCAGTGCGCACTATTTGGCGTTCTCCTCAGTAAGTGTCGTGACGACGTGAAAACGCGCACGATATTAGCGCGTTTCAGTGGCGGCTAACGTTTGCGAAGCCAACGTTATGCCAGAACTACAATTCCATTTTGCGCGGACGCGGTCCGCAATTATGTGACGGCGTGACGAGGTACATGCATACGTTACGCACAGCACTTTCTCTTTCATTTCAGGTTTCGCCTTAGAACGTGGCACGGTCTGTCACCTAGTTCTTAGCCTGTTCTTTCCCGTCACGACCGTCACGTCGTCACGACCGTCACGGCCGTCAGGCATGAAACTTCCCCGCCCACGCCCGATGCTTCAACACTTCCGTGTTGACGATCAGGTGCGGTTTGCGCCCGTACGCCAGGTCCACCGCCGCCCTGAACGCCCCCTGTCCGAGCAGGCTCATGCACTCGTCGGTGTGGCAGATCGCATGCGGGGCGAGGATGACGTTATCCAGTTTCAGCAGCGGGTTGTCCGGCGCCACCGGTTCTTTCTCGAATACGTCGATCGCCGCACCGGCGATCCGCTTGCTTCTGAGCGCGTCAATCAGCGCGGACTCCACCACCACCGGCCCGCGGGCGGTATTTATGAAGTATGCGCCCGGCTTCATCAGTGCGAATTCACGCGCGCCGATCAAGCCTTCGGTCTGTTCATCAAGCAGCGTATT
>CAYNFN010000214.1:0-6024 GCA_964396485.1 uncultured Alcaligenaceae bacterium | reverse complement strand
CCGGTAAGCACCTGCACCTTGCGCTGCCTGGCCAATCCGGACAAGCCACGGGTGAGTTTGCCCACCACGCCGGACTTCCACGCACGCAGTTTGTCGATATCAATATTCGGTTTGCCAAAGGTGATGCCGGCATGCGCGGCTTCATCGGCTTCGGAAATCACTTTGGCGATGTGCAGCAGTGCTTTCGACGGAATGCAGCCCACGTTCAGGCACACTCCGCCCAGCACCGGGTAACGCTCGACCAGCACCACCTGCTTGCCGAGATCGGCGGCGCGGAACGCGGCGGTGTAGCCGCCGGGGCCGGAACCCAGAACCATCACTTCGGCGTGAATGTCGCCTTTCGTGATCGGCGCGGATAACGTGACCACAGGCGCGGCGGGCGCCTTTGGCACGGCTGCGGCAGGTGCCGGCATGGGTGCCTCGGCCTTCGCCGCCGGCGCCTCGGCGGCTGCGCCTTCGAGGAGCAGGAGCACGCTGCCTTCGGAAAGCTTGTCGCCGACCTTGACCTTGATCTCCCTGATCACGCCGGATTGCGGCGATGGCACTTCCATCGTCGCCTTGTCGGATTCCAGGGTGATCAGCGCGTCTTCCTTGTTGATCCTGTCGCCGGGTTTGACCAGCACTTCGATCACGGGAATGTTCTTGAAATCGCCGATGTCGGGGACCTTGATTTCGACCAGTTGGCTCATGAGGATTGTTGGTGATTAACCGTCAAAGCAGAAGCACGAGCAGAAATTCTTACCACGAAGACGCGAAGGGCACGAAGAAACACGAAGAAGAGCGAAAAAAAGTATACGTGTGTAAAAAGCTCCAATTGGCGGATGTTCCAACAAAGTCGAAGATGGCGGGAGAGGATCACGAACAGTCACCGCGCTTCTATCCCCAATTAGTTTAAGGATTCCTGTTTTTCTTCGTGTTTCTTCGTACCCCTCAAGGGGGTACTGAACTGAGTGTCTTCGTGGTGAGATTTGCTTTTCTATAGTTCGCAGCCTGACTGAGGCAAGGGATCATTCACGAACGTGGCCGTCGCCAAGGACGATGAACTTGAGCGACGTCAGGCCTTCCAGGCCCACGGGGCCGCGGGCATGCAGCTTGTCGGTGGAAATGCCGATCTCCGCACCCAGGCCGAACTCGAAACCATCGGCAAAGCGCGTCGATGCGTTGACGAGCACGGAGCTGGAATCCACTTCGCGCAGAAAACGCCGCGCCCGGGTGATGTCTTCGGTGACGATGGCGTCGGTATGCTGCGAACCGTAAACGGTGATGTGCTCGATCGCCTGGTCGAGGTCATCCACCACGCGCACGGCGAGGATGGGTGCGAGGTACTCGGTGTACCAGTCTTCTTCGGTGGCGGCTTTCATCTGCGTCACGAGCGCGCGCGCCTGCTGGTCACCGCGCAGCTCCACGCCCTTGTCGGAATAAATCTTCGCCAGCGCAGGCAACACGGCTGCGGCGATGTTCTTGTGCACCAGCAACGTTTCCATGGTGTTGCAGGTGCCATAGCACTGCGTCTTGGCGTTGTCCGCGATACGGATTGCCTTGTCGATGTCGGCGCGATCGTCGATGTACACGTGGCAGATGCCGTCGAGATGTTTAAGCACCGGTATGCGTGATTCGCTGGAGATGCGCTCGATCAGGCCCTTGCCGCCGCGCGGCACGATGATGTCCACGTAGTCTTTCATGGTGATCAGCTCACCGACCGCGGCACGATCGGTGGTTTCGATCACCTGGACTGCGGTTTCCGGCAACCCGGCTTTGTGCAAACCCTCGTGCACGCAGGCACCGATCGCCTGGTTGGAATGGATCGCCTCGGAGCCGCCGCGCAGGATTGCGGCGTTGCCGGACTTCAGGCACAGCCCGGCGGCGTCCGCGGTGACGTTGGGGCGCGCCTCATAGATGATGCCGATGACACCCAGCGGTACGCGCATTCTCCCCACCTGGATGCCGGTGGGCCTGTATTTCAGTCCGGAAATTTCTCCGACCGGATCTGGCAACGCGGCGATCTGGCGCAATCCCTCGGCCATGGACGCAACGCTCTTCGGTGTCAGCGTCAGCCGATCCACCATCGCAGTCTCGAGTCCTTTGGCGCGCGCAGCCTCGACATCCTTCCTGTTCGCATCCAGCAGGCGAGCAATGTCGCGCTCGACGGCCTGCGCCATGGTGAGCAATGCGTCGTTCTTTGCCCCGGTGCCGGCCTTCGCCATGTCGCGCGAGGCGGCCCGCGCGGCGCGTCCGACCGAGTGCATGTAGGATTGAATGTCCACGATTCCTAGCCTCGAATTGTGCCGGCGATTTTACCCCTAATTCCTCGTGGCATGCCGTCCTGCGCTGGCGCCATCAGGCTCAATCCGAGCTGCAACAACGCGTCCCATACGTCGCCGTCGGCGAGCCCCTTGATCATGCGGTCGACCTCCGCGGCCCGCCGCAGCGCGGCGATGAGCTGAGTCGAGGTCACTCGCTGCAGCACGCGTGGCATCAGCTCCTGGCGCGGCCCCCACACGCGCGCCTCGCGCAGCGCCTGTGCCAGCGGCTGTCGCGCATCCATCGCCGCCTTTACCCTTGCCATTGCCCGCGTTTCCTCGGCGATCACCCACAGCACCAGTGGCGGCGCGGCGCCCTCGCCGCGCAGGCCGTCGAGCATGCGCACGAAGTGCGCGCGCTCGCCTTTGAGCAGGGTGGCACCGATCTCGAACACGTCGTAGCGCGCCACGTCCAGCACCGCGTTCTTCACTTCTTCGATCGGCAGCATGCCGGCGGGAAACAGCAGGGCAAGCTTCTGCACTTCCTGGTACGCGGCCATGAGATTGCCCTCGACCCGGCTGACCAGGAATTCGAGCGTTTCGTCGTCGGCCCGCTGGTTCTGTTGTGCGAGCCGGCCCGATAGCCATTGCGCCAGCTGCTCGCGCTTGACTGCGGCGGCATGCACCGCCACTCCGGCGCGCTCGAGTGACCCGAACCACTTGGAAGCAAGTTGCTGGCGATCCAGCCCGGGCAGCGTAATCAGGACGATGGTGTCCTCGGGCAGCGAGCCGGCCAGCCGCTGCAAGGCTTCGGATCCGTCCTTGCCGGGCTTGCCGGAGGGGATGCGCAAGTCGAGCACGCGCCTGGATGCGAACAGCGACAGGCTGTTGCCCACCATCGCGACTTCTCCCCAGTCGAATCCGGATTCGACAAACAGTACACGGCGTTCGTCGTAGCCTTGCTTGAGCGCTGCGGCGCGGACGCGATCGGCAGCTTCGAGCGCGAGCAACAACTCCTCGCCGAATACGACATAAAGTGATTTCAGCCCGCGCGAGAGATGCTGGGACAGTTGCTCCGAATCAATTCGCATTTCTGTTCTAACGGTTCATTTGGTTCAGGAGTTGCTCGAGCTTGTCAGAGTCGTCGCTCTTCAGCATTTTCTGTGTGAGCACCATGACTTGCTGCAGGTCGGACTTCAATACCTGCTGTTTCACCGACAGCAAGAACGCCGGATGCATCGAGAACTGCCGCAGTCCGAAACCCAGTAGTACGCGCGTAAGGCGCACGTCGCCGGCCATCTCGCCGCACACTGCGACCGGCACTTCAGCGCGATTGGCGCTGCGGATGATGTGCGCCACCAGGTTCAGCACGGCCGGATGCAGCGGGTCGTAGAGGTGCGCGACGGTGTCGTCGGCGCGATCGATTGCAAGCGTGTACTGGATCAGGTCGTTGGTGCCGATCGACAGGAAATCGAGCTTGCGGGTGAAGGTGGAGAGCGACAGCGCCGCGGCGGGAATTTCGATCATGCCGCCGATCTTGATTTTTTTGTCGTAGGGGATGCCCTCGTCGTGGAGGCTCTTCTTGGCCTCGTCGATCAGATGCAGAGTCTGGTTCAGCTCACGCGCCGAGGACAGCATGGGAATCAGTATGCGCACCTTGCCGTAGTGCGAAGTGCGCAGCATGGCGCGCAGCTGGTGATGGAACATCTGCGGCTCGGCCAGGCACAGGCGGATCGCGCGCAGACCCAGCGCCGGATTGGGCGCGACGCGTTCGGTATTGTCGATTCTCTTGTCCGCGCCGAGGTCGAATGTGCGGATGGTGACGGGCAGGCCGTCCATGTCCTGAACCACCTTGCGATAGGCTTCGAACTGTTCGTCCTCGGTCGGCAGGTCGCGGCGATTCAGATACAGGAACTCGGTGCGGAACAGGCCGACGCCGTCGGCGCCGTTTTCCTTGGCGCCGGCAACGTCGTCCGGCAACTCGATGTTGGCGTGAAGTTCGATTGCGGTGCCGTCCAGAGTGGTGGTCTTGGTCTTTCTCAGCCGCCTGAGTTTCAGGCGTTCGAGCTCCCACTGTTCCTGGCGCAGCTTGTACTCGCCCAGCACCGTCTTCTCGGGATTGATGATGACCACGCCGCTGGTGCCGTCCACGATCAGTACTTCGTTCTCGCGGATCAGCGTGCGTGCGTGGTGCAGCGCCACCACGGAGGGGATGTTCAGGCTGCGGGCGATAATCGCGGTGTGCGAAGTGGCGCCACCAAGGTCGGTGACGAAACTGGCGAACCTGTGACTCTTGAACAGGATGACATCCGCCGGGGAGAGGTCGTGTGCAACCAGGATGCTGTTCTCCTCGGGTGTGCTGCGTGCCAGGACCTCGCCTGGCCGCCCCATCAGGACCTTGAGTACCCGTTCCACGACCTGGATGACATCGGTCTTGCGCTCGCGGATATAATCGTCCTCGATGCGCTCGAACTGCTCCATTAGCGCTTCCATCTGCTGCTTCAGCGCCCATTCGGCGTTGCACTGCTGGGATTCGATGAGCTGTTTCGGCGCCTCCGACAGGGTCGGATCGTCGAGGATCATCAGGTGCAGATCGAGAAAGGCTTCGAACTCCGCCGGCGCGCCGGCCGGAATGTGCTGGCCGAGGCTGGCGAGTTCGGCGCGCGCTGTTACCAGTGCCGCGTCGAAGCGGGCCTGCTCTTCCGCGACCCGCGACTTGGAGATGTTGTAATGCGCGACTTCGAGCTGGGCGTGTGAAACCAGTTGGGCATGGCCGATGGCGATACCCCCCGATACCCCGATGCCGTGGATGGTGAAGCTCATGTCAGGTGACGAGTGACGAGTGACGAGTGACCTGCGACAGCTGAATCTGAAATCTCGATTTTGTCACTGGTCACTTGTAACCTGTCACCTCGGTTTACTCGCCTTCCCCGAATCTGTCGCTGATAAGCCCGACCAACGCCGCCATCGCTTCGGATTCATCCGGGCCGTCTGTTTCGACCACGACGGTCGCGCCTTTGGCGGCGGCGAGCATCATCACGCCCATGATGCTCTTGGCGTTGACCCGGCGGCCGTCGCGCGTGACCCACACGTCGGCGGCAAATTTGCCGGCGAGTTGAGTGAGCTTTGCGGCCGCGCGCGCGTGCAGCCCCAGCGTGTTGGTGATCTCAATTTCCCGTTGCTGCATTTTTCATCTGTGCCGCGGGCATTTGCATGACGCCTTCGATGCCCCCGGAGATCGCTTTCGCGATCACGGTCTTCAGGGGTTCGTTGCGATAAGTCAGTGCGCGCACCAGCATCGGCAGATTCACCCCGGCCACACCTTCTATTTTGCCGGGGATCAACAACTTGCTGGCGATGTTGCACGGCGTGGCGCCGTAAACGTCGGAAAGCACCAGCACGCCGCCGCCCTGGTCGAGACTGCGCGCCAGTTTGATCGCCTGCGGCAGCACTAGCTGAGGATCGTCCTGCATGCTTACGCCGATCTGCATCAGGTGCGGCGGCCGGCTGCCCATCACGTGGCTGGCACAGTGAATCAGGCTTTCACCCAGCGTGCCGTGGGCAACGATCAGTATTCCAACCATAAGTGCCTTTGAACCGCCGAAGTGAGTACCGTAGAGATTCTACCTCTGGCAGCGCCTGAAGTGCGTGAGGCGACAGAAGAGAGGGGTGATTGAGTGATTAAGTGATTGAGTGATTAAGTGATTGAGTGACTGGTTTCAATCACCTAATTACTGAATCACCTAATCACCGATTTTTGGCCCCTCATCCCTCACTCCTCTCC
>CAYNFN010000213.1:0-3511 GCA_964396485.1 uncultured Alcaligenaceae bacterium | reverse complement strand
ACCACCGGCTTCTGCTGCTTCGGCCCGCCGCGGTGCTCGAGCGTGATCAACTTCGGCGGCTGGCGGCTGCCGTTCGCTACCGACAGCAGCGAACCCATGCGAAGCTTTTCCATGTCCCTGCGTTCCAGCACCGAGACCTTGAGCTTGTGGCTCCTGCCGAGCACGCGCGCCTGCTCGGCGAGATAGGCGGGCGTGCAGATGTTCGGCGGCAGGTTGCCCAGATCGCGGGCGAAGTTGACGCCCTCGCCGATGGCGATGCCGCGAGCGAGCGCCGCGTCAAGTCCCCTTGCCTGCTTGCCGCTGACGCCGAGAATGAGGTGCCGCAGGCCCTTCTTGTCATCTTTCGATTTGCTTTTCAGGCGGTCGAAGCGGTAAGTGGCTTCCAGCGCGACGGTCGCAGCGTGCATCGTCGCCCACTCGGCGTTGCGTTGCGTGACCCTGACTTCGATTGCGTACAGGGCCGCCTCGCCCACGCCCGCTTCGGCGAGCGCGCGCACCGCCCCGCGCACGCCGTCGCGATACTCTTTTGCACCCACCTCCGGCTGCTTGCCGAAGCCGACCAGCAGCACGCGGACAGCTGCAACCCCCGGCACGTCATAGAGCATCAGGGTCGAACCGGGCTTGGGATCGAAGTCGCCTTGCTTGAGAATCCGCGATAGCTGGCCTTTTGCCGCACGATCCAGTTCCTGCGCGGCCGGGGAAAGCTTGCCGGAAGCAAAAACCGGCACCGCGACGCAGTCGCTCTTCAACTTCTCCGGGGATGCGGCTTTTATGCTAAATTCCACTGCGAGCTCCTCTAACAGGCTGTTGAAAAACTCGATGGCCGAACCAATTCTTACCACCAAGATTCTTGTCAATACCTTATTTTCTATACCTTCCCTTCAATACCTTCTTTTCAATACCCGCTCGACGGGTGCCCTTGAGGGGTGCACAAAGGCACCAAGAAGAACTGGCAAAGTATCCGGGTCCCCATTTGCATTCCTTGGTGTCTTGGTGCCTTGGTGGTTAAATTTCCGGTTTTTCTCTCTGTACTCTCGACGGTATCTGGAATTTCGACAACCTGCTAATGCGGTTTTTCATTCAAACACTTGAGCATTATCTCTTTCACGTCTCCGAAAAGTCAAAGTAGCAGATGATTTTTCAACGCTCCCTGCTGCGGGAGTTTGCCGTGACCGGCATCGCCACTTTAATCGTGTTGCTGGCGATCACCATTACCACGCAGCTCATCCGTTTTCTGGGCTACGCCGCTCGCGGCAACATTTCCTCCGATGCGGTCCTGACGTTTCTCGGTTTTGCCAGCATGCGCTATTTGCCGATCCTGCTGTCGCTGACCCTGTTCATTTCGGTGCTGTTGACCTTGACGCGCAGTTACCGAGATTCGGAAATGGTGGTGTGGTTTACATCCGGGCTGGGGCTGAACGCGTGGATCCGTCCTGTATTGATCTATGCGTTGCCGCTGGTCTTCGTAATCGCGGTCCTGAGCCTGCTGCTGACGCCCTGGGCGGTTGCAAAGACCGACGAGTTCCGCCATCAGCTCGAGAGCCAGGATGAGGTAGCCGCGATTTCGCCGGGTGTCTTCAAGGAATCCCGCCAGGAAGAGCGCGTTTACTTCGTCGAGAAACTGGCCGCCAACCTGACCACAGTGGCCAATATCTTCGTGCACTCGGATGAAGACGGCGAAATCGGCACTACGGTCGCCAAACAGGGTTACCAGGAGACGGCGTCAAACGGGGATCGCTTCCTGGTGCTCCTCAAAGGCCGGCGCTACATCGGCCCACCGGGTTCGGCCGAGTACCGGATCATCGAATTCGAAAAGTACGCGCTGCGCATCGAGGCCAATGAAGCCAAGGAACAATTGCCTTCGATCAAGTCGCTGTCGACGGCCAAGCTGATCGGGGAAAAATCCGCCGAAGCGCGCGCCGAACTGATCTGGCGTCTAGGGTTGCCGCTGAGCGCGCTGGTATTTTGCCTGCTGGCGATTCCGATGAGCTATGTCAATCCGCGCGCCGGGCGCTCGCTCAATCTGATGCTGGCGGGGCTGTTGTACATGCTTTACAGCAACATGCTGTCGATCACGCAGGCCTGGGTGGCGCAGGAAAAAATCGGCCCGCTGCTCGGCATGTGGACAGTGCATCTGGCGATGCTGGCGCTGACTGTTGCGCTGTTCTATTTGCGACTTTCGGTATCGCCGCTGCGAAGACTGCGCAGGCCGCGCCGGTGAAGACCATCCGTCGTTACGTCGCCGTGCAGATTTTCTGGAGTACCACTCTGGTGTTCGGGGCACTGCTGTTGCTGTTCGGGTTTTTCGACTTCATCCAGGAACTGGGCGATCTCGGCAAGGGCAGTTATCACCTGTCTCTTGCGGCGATCTATGTGGTACTGAGCCTGCCGGCACGGGCGTACGAAATTCTGCCGGTGGCCGCGCTGATCGGCACGCTGTTCTCGCTTGCGCAATTGGTCGCGCACTCCGAATACACGGTGATGCGCGTGTCGGGCGTATCGATCAGGAGCATGGCTCTGGCGCTCGTTCAGATCGGCCTGGCGCTGTCGCTGATTACTTTTCTGATCGGCGAATTCGTGGCGCCCGCCAGCGAACAGGCGGCGCAGAAGCTGCGGCTCAAGGCCACCAGCAGTAACGTGATCGCACAGGCGTTCCGGTCGGGGTTGTGGGTGAAGGACGACACCAACTTCGTCAACGTCGCCCGGGTCATGCCGGAAACCGTGATCCATGAGGTGAAGATCTACGAGTTCGATTCCGACTACCGGCTGCGCGCGATCAGTCTGGCGAAAACCGGCGAGTACCAGCTCGAGAACCTGTGGCGGCTCAAAGACGTGGTGCAAACCCGGTTCGAGGAAAACCGCACAATCGTGAGCCGCATTCCCGAAGCCTACTGGCGTTCCGTATTGAGTCCTTCGATCCTGAACGTGCTGATGGTGGTGCCGGAACAGATGTCGCTCGGGGAGCTGTATTCCTACATTGAACACCTCAGCGAGAACCGGCAGGAAACGTCGCGCTACGAGATCGTGCTGTGGTCGAAGATCATTTACCCGTTCGCGGTTCTGGTGATGATGGTGCTGGCACTGCCGTTCGCCTCTTTCCAGGTCAGCGAGGGCGGGCTGGGCGGCAAGATCTTCACCGGCATCATGCTGGGGATGGGCTTCCATCTGGCAAACCGGCTGTTTGGCCACCTCGGACTGCTCAATGCCTGGCCGCCGCTTTTCAGCGCGATCTTTCCCACCCTGGTGTTTCTGGGGGCTGCGGTCATGATGATGTGGAAGGTGGAGAAGAGATAGGGCCGAGGACCGAGGACTGAGGACTGAGGGCCGAGGACTGAGGGCCAAGGACCGAGGTACGAGGTATGAGGTTCGAGTGAATACCAAAAGCGGAATTGCAGTTGCCTTCTACTCAGTCCTCAGTCCTTAGTCCTCGGCCCTCAGTCCTCAGTCCTCAGTCCTCAGTCCTCAGTCCTCAGTCCTCAGTCCTCAGTCCTCAGTCCTCAGTCCTCTGTCC
>CAYNFN010000212.1:0-1758 GCA_964396485.1 uncultured Alcaligenaceae bacterium | reverse complement strand
TGCTACTCGATGAACCGGCGGGCGGGCTGAACCACGAGGAGGTGGAAACGCTTTCCGCGCTTATCCGCCGCATCCGCGAGCAGTTGGGCGTGACGATCCTGCTGGTCGAACATCACATGAGCCTGGTGATGCGGCTCTCCGACAAAGTCGTGGCGCTCGATTTCGGCAGGAAGATCGCCGACGGCACCCCCGCGGAGGTGCAGCGCAATCCCGACGTGATTCGTGCCTACCTGGGAAAGGACGCCTGAATGGCGTTGCTCGAGGTCTCCGGTTTACACGCCGGTTACAGCGCCGCCGACGTTCTGCGAGGTGTGGCTTTCGCCGTCGAGCAGGATGGCATCACGACCGTCCTTGGCGCAAACGGGGCCGGCAAGACCACGCTGCTACGCGCCGTGAGCGGCATGGTGAGGAGGCAGGGCTCGGTGCGCTTCGACGGCCGTCCGATCGAGACCTTGGCCACCGAGGAGATTGCGCGGCTGGGCATCGCGCACGTGCCCGATGGCCGCGGCACTTTCTTCGATTTCACTACCGAAGAAAACCTGCGCATCGGCGCCTACACCCGCAAGGACAGGCACGCGGTGGCACGCGACTTCGAGCGCGTCTACAACTATTTTCCGCGGCTCAAGGAGCGGCGGCACCAGCAGGCGGGCACGCTCTCCGGCGGCGAGCAGCAGATGCTGGCGATTGCCCGGGCGCTCTTGCTCTCGCCGAGGCTGCTGCTGCTCGACGAGCCCTCCTTCGGCCTGGCGCCGCTGGTGGTGCAGGATATCTTCCGCATCATGCGCAGTATCAACGCGGAGGAGGGGGTCAGCGTTCTTCTGGTGGAGCAGAACGCGGCGTTGGCGCTGGATCTCGCCGATCAGGCCTATCTGCTCGAGACCGGGGAGGTGGTGATGTCCGGTACGGCCGACGTGGTGCGTTCCAACGAGACGGTAAGGCGCGCGTACCTGGGATACTGAGCACAAGCGTGGGTGAATCAACGCGTGAGCGGTGCCTCCTCCCTTGCCCGCGGCAGGAGATTGGCTCTTCTCCGCTGCGCCGAGGGGCAGGGCGGGAGAATCATCCGTTCACGGCATTACGAAAGCAGAGACCGCATGTTCAAGGAATATGACAACTATGACGCAGTAGGACTCGCGGAACTGGTGCGAAAGAGGCAGGTATCGCCCGAGGAATTGCTCGAGGAGGCGATCGCACGCGTCGAGCAGCGCGATTCGGCGCTCAACTCGGTGGTCAACAAGCTTTACGACCACGCCCGCGCCGCCATCCGCGCAGGCTTGCCGAACGGACCATTGCACGGCGTGCCGTTCCTGCTGAAGGATCTGCATGCGTTGTGTGCCGGCGCCGTCACGACCAACGGCAGCCGCTTCTTTCAAGACAACCGCGCCGACCACGACTCCGAACTGGTGACGCGCTACAAGAAGGCCGGACTGGTGATCTTCGGCAAGACCAACACGCCCGAATTCGGCCTGACCATCACTACCGAGCCGACGCTATTCGGTCCGACGCGCAATCCCTGGAACGCGCAGCATACGGCCGGCGGTTCTAGCGGCGGTTCAGCAGCGGCCGTCGCCGCCGGCCTGGTCCCGGCCGCGCACGGGTCCGACGGCGGCGGTTCGATTCGCATTCCCGCATCCTGCTGCGGCTTGTTCGGCGTCAAGCCGACGCGCGGGCGCAATCCGCACGGTCCGGACCGCGGCGAGGGCTGGGCCGGCATGAGTACCGAACATGCAATCACGCGCAGCGTGCGCGACAGCGCGG
>CAYNFN010000211.1:0-16219 GCA_964396485.1 uncultured Alcaligenaceae bacterium | reverse complement strand
GTGAAACGTTGATGCGCGTTACCGGAAGCCTCGCATTCGTGGCGGCTGCTCGGTCGGCCTGGTTGGTGGCAAAAGACCCGGAGAACGAAGCCCGACGTTTGTTTCTGCCTTTGAAGAACAACATCGGAAACGACCAGAATGGACTGGCCTTCGCCGTTCAATCGGCACAAGTGAAAAGCCCGGCGGGACTGATCCAAACCTCCCGTGTGTCCTGGGAAGCCGAGGCCGTGACCGTGACCGCAGACGAGGCGATGGCCCTGCAAAGCGATCCCGATGAACGAAGCGCGGTCGAGGATGCAAGGCAATTCCTCGCCGGATTGCTGGCCGACGGGCCAGTGCAGGCTGGTCAGGTCAAGAAGGATGCGGACGGGGCCGGATTCAACTGGCGGACGGTGCAGCGGGCGGCAGATCGGCTTGGCGTGGAGCGCCACAAGGAAGGAATGCGCGGCGGCTGGCTATGGAATCTTGCGCCGAAGATGACAAGAAATACCGAAGGTGACACACATAGAACGGTGGCATCTTCGGGAAGTGTTGTCGCCTTCGACGGCAATTCCGAGCCCGTGGAGGTTGAGGTATGACCCCAGCGGCGATCATCCGGCGCGCCCAGGAGGACGGCGTAACGCTGGTCCTATCCGCTGCGGGCACCATCAAGGCGACCGGCAACGGCAACGCGGTGAACCGATGGATCCCCCTGATCCGAGAGCACAAGCCCGGCGTCGTGGCGGCGCTGCAACAGGCGGCGTACGACAACACCGACACGCTATCCGATCCCGCAGCCGAGGCCCGGCGGCAGCGGGTGCTTGAACTGCTAGCCGCGAACCCGAGCGCACGGTATGCGCTGGTGACGGATACTGAGGGTGACCCGGAGGCCGTCATTTTGGTGCTGGCGATCCGTGGGCGGGCAACTTGCGAGCTGCGAATCCCCAGGGCTAAGTACGACCCCTTCCTGCTGCTGGCATTGATCGAGCGCCACGGCGGGACGATTCATTAGGGGACATGAGCAACGAAGAGGGCAACGGCCCCCCACAAAGGGAAACCTCAAACGATGGGAGTGGCGGCGCAGGGTGACAGGCTAAGGACTAAATGTCGCGAGATAGAGGTGAAACAATGACGATCAATGTCTTTGAAGGTGCGCGACGGATTGCGAAATTGGTTGCCGGGCTGTGGATCGTAGGGGTTTCGGCCTTCACGTTGTTTCAGAGCAACCCTTACATCACCGTCACCTATACGGCATCGTCGCCAAATGGTCCCCTGGTACTAAGTGACCCACCATGCCTTTACGGCGACACCGTTCGCGAAGACTTTACCGTCAAGACGAAAAAGGGAACCGAAGCGCACGCGACGGCGTGCTACTTACCGCCGAAGCTACAGCACGAAGAAACGTCGAGGGTTGAAGTGAGAGATATTACAAAACTCTCAGACGACGAATTGATGGCGCTTGACCGACAGGCACGGTTACGCACTACGCTGCCTGCCGGGTTTGTATTGGACGAGGAGTTAGAGGAGTTACAGGAACTTAGATTGCTAGCGCTCAGGAAAGCAATACACTCATTTGTCCTTTCTCCGGCAGATGAGAGTCAGATCGAGAGTCGATGGTGGCGGGAGCGCTGGAGGCAAATTCTGGAAGTGGCGCTTTGGCTCGTTGCTGGGTTGGCATGCTTGTGGGGCCTAACGTGGACTATTGGCTGGATCGTGCGCGGGTTTCTCGGAATTCCGCGTGGAAAGGATCGTCAGGAATGAGCAACGAGACAGAGGAAAAGGGCGACAGCTCCGACAAAAGGAAGACAGAAACCTTTGATGCCGCGACGGGAAAGCCTGACCCTACCCCCCGGCGTATTGACCTATCGAACCTTCGGGACATCCGGCTAGAGTTGGCGGCGCTTTATCGGAAAGTAGATGCTGACGAGATTGATTCCAGGGACGGATCGCGGCGAGCTTTCATCCTGAAAACGCTCCATGACGTGATCGTGTCGGCGGAGCTGGAGCGCCGAATCATCGAGCTGGAGGAGAAGCACGAGCGAGAGGTTGCCAGAAGGGGCAATGACCCGCCCGCGCTTCCCTATCAACACTAATGGCTATACGCAACCTGGCAGACAGAATCGATCGGCTGGAAGAAGTCTACAGTCCGCCTGAGGTTATGGTGATCATGGTTGCCTCTTACCCCACGGGCGAGGTAAAGGGTTGGAAAGGCGACGGCTACTACATCAAGCGCAATCCGGGTGAATCAGAAGAAGCCCTCAAGGATCGCGCGATCACTGAGGCGAAGTCTCATTACCAGGCCAACCCGCCATCAGTGCCTAATGGCATCGTGCTGCACATGGATCATGAGAGCGTGCCATACGTGAAGCCGGAACCCGAGCCCGCAACCGAACCAGAACCCGCTCCTGCACCTGTGAGCGCCCCGGTGGTGGCCCCTAAGCCACAGCCCCGGATGGCGACGATCAAGGAGATCGAAGGCCAGTATGCTGATCGTCGGCACTGGATGTCGTAGATGACTACGAGCGTCGCCAAGGGGGTAACTATGGCTGAAGGAATGTTTACCGCAGCACTGCGCAGGAAACTGATGGAGCGTGCCCCGAAGCTCCTGCAAACCCTCAAAGATGATCGCTCGGGGAAGGCGCGGCTTTCACCTACGCGGCGGAATGCTGCGATGATTCTGTTGAGGAAGGTAATGACGGCTCAGCAAATCGAGGCTGAGCTGGCAGCCGTCACGCCGAAGGCCGCGTCAGTAAGGGGGCGACCATGAAAAATCCACTGATCTTGTTGACTCTGTTGGCCATCGCCGGTTGCGCAAACCAGGAAACTATCCTGCGCAATGCCGCAGGCGAAGAGCGCTATTGCTACCTCGTCCACGACAGCACACTTGCGAAGATCCCTGCTGTCGCGGAGTACAACAAGTGCCTAAATGAGGCTGGCGCTGCTGGCTTTAGGCGGGAGGGCAAATGAGGCAGCAGGATTGAACCTACCGAACGATCGTTTGGCTAGTGAGTCCCGGACTGGATTGGAATGCGTATATCCGGGCTTTCTACAACGACAATCACGAATTTTGATTGCTTCGGGACTTGGCCAGAAAGCAGGAGAGCTTTGGGTATTGGATAGGTTAGAACAAAGTCACCGAAGGGGCTTCCTGGAGTTTTCTGATGCGGCAATCCATCCAGACAAACTATTCTCGTTGGCGTTTTCCATCCTTGCGCTGGCGATTCGAGCCAATGCGGCACAAGCCACATCTTTCCTTCGTACTCAATGGTGTCGCATTTGGAGATCTCGCCGGAATCATCAAGGGACACCATGGTCGTGAATATCTTCGTCATGGTGTCAACGCCTCTTCCGATTTAGTCGATATCTATTGTGTTGTGCAATTCAGTGAGTCGCCGAGCCAGCGGCAATTTGTCGTCGTGCTCGGCCGTATTGGCATCTGATAAGGCACCAATGCCTTTGGTTGATTCAGTCGCATTTGATTGAGCAGGTATAGAGCAGCTTGTCGGCGGTTCGCGTCCTCCTGAGCCTGCTGTGCCTGTTGAGCTTGTTGCTGTGCCTGTTGAGCTTGCTGTTGTGCTTGCTGCTGCGCCTGTTGCTGAGCTTGAAAGCGTTGCACGATGTCCGTCGCTTTGGCGCGGAGCTCGTCAAATGTTGACTGGCGGCGCCGGTTAAACTGACCATAAGGTATCTTGCGGTTGTATAAGTCGATCACCATTTCCAAAAAGATATTCTTGGCTTCGTTAACAAGTGCCAGGAGCTGTGGCGGGTAGTTGCTCTGCCGATACGTCTCGCCGATCGGGCCACACTCTTCGACAGCGGTAGCCCAGTCAGCAATGAGCTTACGTTCGCTGTCGGTAGGAAACGATTCATCTGCAAGCATAGCAAACGTGCTTTTTGGAGGGGCGCCAAGCGTCATCTTTCCGCTGATAGGCGCAAATCGGGACGCTGTGGCCAGTTGAATGAAGCACTCGGCGGAGGGGTCTTGTTGTGCTTCGGCGAAAGACATCCATGTAAATAGCGCGCAAAGCAGGATGATGCGTTGTGCTGCCATCAATGCTTCTCTAGCAACTTCTTTTTCTGACTTTCAAATTCAGCGTCAGTAATGATTCCGGAATCTTTTAGCTCTTTGAGCTTCTTCAATTCCGTGTATAGGTCGGCGGAGCCTTTTATTTCGACGTTTTGCTTTACCGTCTGATCGCTCTCAATCCTGACCGTAGGAGTTTTTGTGCTGTCGAAGTCGCCGGACCGCCCATATGACTCGACCTTTCCGTTGATGAGGCGAACGAAGTACTGTCTAGTAAAGCCCATGAACGCCTCGTCATCTGTTTCTGAAAGCGCATAGTTAAGATATTCCGCGCCTCCCTGTGCACTGACACTTGCCGGTTCCCCCATGACTTTAACGACCTCGTCTTTAGTCATGCCTAGTCGAACGCCTGAGATTTTATTCGCGGTCGCGCAGGCCGAGACAAGAAACAGAACGCAAACCACAGAAAATATGCTCCGCATGGAACCTTCCTTATTGTGCCGCGCCGGTCACCTCCTTGGCCGCCGCAGCCTGTCGAGATTCGGACGCCTGTTGACACAGTGTTGACACGACAAGCGCTGAGCACCCGGCGCTAATCTGCCTAGCTGCCGGAGACCCGCGCCAGTCCTGGTGCCGGGAGGGGGAATCGAACCCCCATGGTGTTGCCACCGCGGGATTTTGAGTCCCGTGCGTCTACCAGTTCCGCCATCCCGGCACTTATTGGTGATTCTCCATGCAACTATTCATTCCGCCTTCCAGCACGGGAGCGCAATTATCCTGGAATTCGGCGTCACGGGGCAACCTGGAGCGTGACCTGCGGCCGATATAATGCGCGCGATGAGAATCGACGAATTCGACTACGAGCTTCCGCAGGACCTGATCGCACAGTTCCCCGCCGCGCAACGCAGCGCCAGCCGGCTGTTGCACCTTGATGGAGCAACCGGCAGTTATACCGATCATTTTATTGTCGATTTGCCGTTGCTCCTGCGCGGCGGTGACCTGTTGGTCTTCAACGACACCAAAGTCATGAAGGCACGACTGCATGGCGTCAAGGAGTCGGGGGGCAAAGTGGAGGTCCTGATCGAGCGCATCGTAAGCCCGCGCCGTGCATTGACGATGTTGAGGACGAGCCACACACCCAGGCCCGGACAACGAATCCAATTCGGTAATCTTGCGCATGCCAAGATGATCGAGCGCCAGGGAGACTTCTTTCTGCTGGAATTCAGCAACCATGTCGCCGGGGTGCTCGAGAGTCTCGGCGAAGTGCCGCTCCCGCCTTACATCGAGCGCCACGTCGAAAACGACGACGCGGCGCGCTACCAGACCGTTTACGCGCGCGTGCCGGGATCTGTGGCGGCGCCCACCGCCGGTCTGCATTTCGATGAGGAACTGTTGCGACGTCTTGGCGAAGCCGGCGTGCGATTCGCCTATATCACGCTGCACGTCGGTGCCGGCACCTTCCAGCCGGTTCGGGTGGACGATGTCGAACAGCATGTGATGCATGGCGAATGCTACGAGATTCCCGCAGAGACCGCGCAGGCGGTTGCAGAAACGCGTGCCGGCGGCGGGCGAATTACCGCGGTCGGGACCACCAGCCTGCGTGCGCTCGAGTCAGCGGCACAGTCGGGCACGTTGATGTCCGGCGGCGGGGAGACTCGTCTTTTCATCCGTCCCGGCTACGGCTTCAAAGTCGCGGACCGCCTGCTCACCAACTTTCACCTGTCACGGTCCACGTTGCTCATGCTGGTCTGTGCCTTCGCCGGGACCGAGCTTGTCCGGCGCGCCTATCGCCACGCGATCGAAAGCCGCTACCGCTTCTTCAGCTATGGCGACGCCATGTTGATCGACAAAGCGGCATCATCGAGACCGTGAAAATGCGATTCGAAATCGTTGCCTGGGACGGGCCGGCGCGCCGGGGCCGGCTCACGCTTGAGCACGGCACGGTGGAAACGCCGGCATTCATGCCGGTCGGCACCTACGGCTCCGTCAAGGCCATGAGTCCGGATGACCTGCGCTCGGTCGGGGCGCAGATGGTTCTCGGCAACACGTTTCACCTCTGGTTGCGTCCCGGGCTGGAGGTGATCGGGGCGCACGGCGGGCTGCATCGTTTCATGGGCTGGGGCGGGCCAATCCTCACCGATTCCGGCGGCTTCCAGGTGTTCAGCCTCGGTGACTTGCGCAAGATAACCGAAGAGGGCGTCAGATTCCGCTCCCCGGTCAACGGCGATGCATGTTTCCTGTCGCCTGAGGAATCGATGCGCCTCCAGCGCGAGCTCGACTCCGACATTGCCATGGTTTTCGACGAGTGCACGCCGTTTCCGGCGGACCGCATCCAGGCGGCGGAGTCGATGCGGCTGAGTTTGCGCTGGGCTGAACGCAGCAGGCGCGCCCACGAGGGAAATGGCAATGCCCTGTTTGGTATCGTTCAGGGGGGCATTTACGAGAACCTGCGCGACGCATCGCTCGAGGGTTTGACGGACATCGGCTTCGACGGCTACGCCATCGGCGGGCTGTCGGTGGGTGAACCGAAGGAAGACATGCAGCGCATCCTGCGCCACACCGCACCGAGGTTGCCAGCCGCGGCACCGCGCTATCTCATGGGCGTCGGTACCCCTGCGGACATCGTCGATGCCGTTGCGAGCGGAATCGACATGTTCGATTGCGTATTGCCCACGCGCAACGCCCGAAACGGCTGGATTTTCACCCGCAACGGCACCATCCGGCTGCGCAATGCCCGATACCGCGATGACACCGGCCCACTGGATCCGGCGTGCGAATGCTATACCTGCCGGAATTTCTCGCGCGCCTATCTACATCACCTGCAGAAAATCAACGAGATTTTCGGCGCGCATCTGAACACCCTGCACAATCTTTTCTACTATCAGGAATTGATGCGGGGATTGCGCGAGGCCATCAGTGCTGGAAGGTTTTCGGAACATGTCGCCGGCCTGCGGTTTGGGCAGGCACAGCCATGCTAAAATGCGCCACTTTTCGGGCTCAGCGCCGGCGTACGGCTGAGCGAAAAAAAGGCCACATGAACCGATACCGGACGATGGCAAAAAGTGTCCGCCGGCAAATCGGTCTAAATCTGTAGCGGAGGAACTACGTGTTGATCAGTAATGCATTTGCGCAGGCTGCGCCGGCAGCGGGAGGTATGGACCTGTTCGGACTCCTGCCCTTGATCCTGATGTTTGTGCTGTTGTACTTCCTGCTGATCCGCCCGCAGGCAAAGCGAGCCAAGGAGCATCGCTCCATGCTTACCGGATTGCAGAAGGGGGACGAAGTGGTCACCGCAGGCGGCGCGCTCGGGAGAATTACCAAGGTCGGCGACAACTTCGTATCGGTGGAAATAGCCCCGAACGTCGAAATCCAGGTTCAGAAGCCCTCGATCACGACCCTGCTGCCCAAGGGAACCATCAAGACCGCCGGTCAGAGCTGAGGAGCAGCATCCCGCGAATCCTCATGCCTGACGTTGCGCGCCTCACGATACCTACATGAACCGCTTCCCGCTCTGGAAGTACATCATCATCGCCGTCGCCCTGGTCGTTGGCTTTCTCTACACGCTGCCCAATTTCTTCGGCGAAGTGCCGGCGGTGCAGATCTCACCCGGCAAGTCCACCGCAAAAGTCGACGAGGCGCTGCGCGCACGCGTGGAACAGGCGCTGGGAGGGGCCAACATTGTTGCCGATGGCGTTTTCCTCGAAGCAAACAGCATCAAGGTGCGTCTGGGCAACACCGACACCCAACTCAAGGCCAAGGATGTCCTGCAGAATTCGTTGGGCGAAAACTACGTCGTAGCGCTTAATCTGCTGTCGAGTTCGCCGCACTGGCTTACCCGGATAAATGCACTGCCCATGTACCTGGGCCTCGATCTGCGCGGCGGCGTGCACTTCCTTCTGCAGGTCGACATGGCCGGCGCGTTGACCAAGGCTGCGGACCGTTACGCGGCGGATATCCGTACCACGCTGCGCGCCAAGGAGATTCGTTATAACGGCATCTCGCGGGAAGGCCAGACGGTGCAGGTCAGGTTCCGCGATGCCGAAGCGCGCGACAAGGCGGCTGCAGAAATCCAGCGCCAGAATCCGGATCTGCTGCTCAAGCCTGACGACTCCAGCAGCGAGTTTCTGGTCACGGCATCCCTGAGGCCCGAAGTGCGGAAACGAATCCAGGACTTCGCGCTTCAGCAGAACATTACGACCCTGCGCAATCGAGTCAACGAACTCGGCGTTGCGGAGCCGATCGTGCAGCAGGCGGGACTGGATCGGGTGGTGGTGCAATTGCCGGGCGTGCAGGACACCGCCAAGGCCAAGGACATTCTCGGCAGGACGGCTACGCTCGAGCTGCGCATGGTCGAGGCCCACCGGAGCGACCCGAGTTCGCGCGACTACGACCCGGCGAAAATCGAGGGCGCAATCAACGGCAATGTTCCTTTCGGGACCGAGCTGCTTTACTCGAACAGTGGCACGGAAAGAGAACCGCTTCTTGTCAGCAAGCAGGTCATCATTACCGGCGATCGCCTCACCAATGCAGCACCGAGTTTCGACCAGCAATACGGCGAGCCCATTGTCAGCATCACCCTGGATGGCCCGGGAGCGCGGATCATGCAGAACACGACCCGTGAATCCGTAAAGCGGCGCATGGCTGTGCTGCTGATTGAGAAGAACAAACCGGAGATACTGACCGCGCCGGTGATTCAGTCTGAATTTAGCGGCAATTTCCAGATTTCCGGTCGCATGAGTCCTCAGGAGGCCAACGACCTGGCGCTGTTGCTGCGCGCCGGCGCGCTGGCAGCGCCGATGGAGATCGTCGAGGAGCGCACGGTCGGCCCGAGCCTGGGTGCCGACAATATCAAGCGCGGCTTCGATTCGACGCTGATCGGCTTTACCGCGATCGCCATCTTCATGATCGCGTACTACAACGTATTCGGCGTGATCTCGGTACTCGCGCTGGCAGCCAACCTGATGCTGCTGGTGGCGCTGTTGTCCATGCTGCAGGCTACCCTGACGCTGCCGGGCATCGCGGCGATCGCGCTGACGTTGGGCATGGCCATCGACTCCAACGTTCTGATCAATGAGCGGATCAGGGAGGAACTGCGCAATGGCACCACGCCGCAGGCGGCGATATCAGCCGGCTACGAGCGCGCCTGGGCGACGATTCTCGATTCGAACATAACCACGCTGATTGCCGGCATTGCGTTGTTCATGTTCGGCAGCGGCCCGGTGCGCGGCTTCGCCGTGGTGCACTGTCTTGGCATCATGACTTCCATGTTCAGCGCGGTAGTGATTTCCCGCGGCATTGTCAACCTGGTGTTCGGAGCGCGCCGCAAGCTGGAAAAACTGCCGATCGGCAACACCGATTGGTACAGGCGCCAGCCGGCAGCCTGAGAAACATCCCGCTAAGACTTTCCGCAGAGGTCGAGTAGATGGAATTGTTCCGCATCCGCAAAGATATCCCGTTCATGCGCCATGCGCTGGCGTTCAACGTGATTTCGTTGATCACCTTCATCATGGCGGTATTTTTTCTGGTAACCAGGGGCCTGCATCTCGGGGTCGAGTTTACCGGCGGTACGGTGATGGAGGTGAACTACGGTCACGCGGCCGACGTCTCGAAGATTCGCGAGACCTTGAACCGTATTGACCTGAGCGACGCCACGGTCCAGAGCTTCGGCAGTTCCCAGACTGCGTTGATCCGGCTGCCGAGCAAGCAGGGTATGACCGGCGCACAGCTGTCCGAAAGTGTCATCAAGTCGCTGCGCGAGGACGATCCGACAGTGGAGTTGCGGCGGGTGGATTTCGTCGGTTCACAGGTCGGCAAGGAGCTGGTGGAGAACGGTGCGCTGGCGTTGTTGCTCGTGTCCATCGGCATCGTCTGTTATCTGTGGCTGCGCTTCGAATGGAAATTCGGTGTCTCCGCGATCATTGCGAACCTGCACGACGTGGTGATCATTCTGGGGTTCTTTGCCTTCTTCCAATGGGAATTTTCACTGCCGGTGATGGCCGCGGTGCTCGCCGTGCTGGGATATTCGGTCAACGAGTCGGTGGTGGTTTTTGACCGCATTCGCGAGAACTTCCGCAAAATGCGCAAGGCAGACACTCCGGAAATCATCAACAACGCGATCACGCGCACCATGTCGCGCACCATCATTACCCACGGTTGCACCCAGTTGATGGTGACCTCGATGCTGGTCTTTGGCGGCGAAACGCTGCATTATTTTGCTCTGGCGCTGACCATCGGCATCCTGTTCGGCATCTACTCGTCGGTGCTGGTGGCGAGCCCGCTGGTGATGTGGCTGGGCGTGACGCGCGCGGATTTCATCAAGCCCGAGAGGAAGAAAGAGGAAGCCGTCGTCTAATTTGACGGATCCGCAATGGATCTGATCGCAAGCTTCCTCGATCTGGTTGTTCACCTCGATCAGCATTTGCGCACGCTGGCGCAGAATTACGGCAACTGGATCTATGCCGTACTGTTTCTGATCGTTTTCCTTGAGACCGGGCTGGTTGTCACGCCTTTCCTGCCGGGAGATTCGCTGCTGTTCGTAGCCGGGACGATCGCGGCGGCCGGCGAACTCCATGTGCATGGGCTGGTGTTGCTGCTGATTTTCGCGGCGATCATTGGCGATTCGGTCAACTATGCCGTCGGCCGTTATCTCGGCCCGCGGGTGTTCCGCGTCGAGGATTCGCGCTTCTTTAAACGTGCCTATCTGGAACGCACCCACGCTTTTTTCGAAAGGCACGGCGGCAAGACCATCATCATCGCCCGCTTCGTGCCGATCATCCGTACCTACGCGCCCTTCGTTGCCGGGATCGGCGCCATGAGCTACAGGCACTTCCTCCTATTCAACGTGACCGGGGCGATACTGTGGGTGGTGTCGCTGACCTACGCGGGCTACTTCTTCGGCAATCTGCCGTTGGTGAAGGACAATCTCACCCTCGTCATAGTTTGCATCATCGTGCTTTCACTCATGCCGGGGATCATCGAGTTCCGGCGGGCGCGTCGCGCGTCGTAGCCGTGGAACCTCAGATGCGCTTTGCCAGCTGTGCGGCGAGACCGGTGTAAGTTGCCGGGGTGAGCTTGAGCAAGCGCTCTTTCTCGGACTGGGGAATGGCAGCCGCGCGGATGACCTGGTGCAGGGAGTCGCGGGTGATGCCTTCCTTGCCGCGGGTGAGTGTCTTCAACTGCTCGTAGGCGTCATCGATTCCGTAGCGTTTCATTACCGTCTGGATCGGTTCGGCAAGCACTTCCCAATTGGCCTCCAGGTCGGCGCCGATGCGTTTCGGGTCCGGCTCGAGCTTGTTCAAGCCCTTGAGACAGCCGTCATAGGCAAGCAGGCTGTAACCGAGCGCAACGCCGAGGTTGCGCAGCACTGTCGAATCGGTGAGGTCGCGCTGCCAGCGCGAGACGGGCAGCTTGGAGGCCAGATGGATGAGCAGGGCGTTGGCCAGACCGAAATTGCCTTCCGAGTTCTCGAAATCAATCGGGTTCACCTTGTGCGGCATGGTGGACGATCCGACTTCGCCTTCCTTGATTCTCTGCTTGAAATAGCCGATCGAGATGTATCCCCACATGTCGCGGTCGAGGTCGAGCAGCACCGTGTTGATCCGCGCATAGGCATCCATCAGTTCGGCGATGCAGTCGTGAGGCTCTATCTGGGTGGTGTAGGGGTTGAATTCGAAGCCCAGAGACTCGACGAAGGCGCGGCAGAATTTCTCCCAGTCGAAATCCGGATAGGCCACGAGGTGCGCATTGTAATTGCCGACGGCGCCGTTAATCTTGGCGGTGAGTGCGACGCTTGCGATGCGATCGCGTTGGCGGCGCAGACGATGAACGATGTTCGCCAGTTCCTTGCCCAGCGTGCTCGGTGTGGCCGCCTGGCCGTGCGTGCGCGAAAGCATGGGCAGCTCGGCATTGGCGTGCGCGAGGCTGACCAGTTTGTCCATCAGCGCGTCAATGGCGGGCAGCAACACCTGCGCCCGCGAGTCCCTCAGCATGAGCGCGTGACAGAGGTTGTTGACGTCCTCGGAAGTGCAGGCAAAGTGGATGAACTGCGTGATGCCGGCGATTTCCCGTTTGCCGGAAAGTTTCTCGCGCAGCCAGTATTCGATGGCCTTGACGTCGTGGTTGGTGCGGGCTTCGATGGATTTGACGGCTTCGCCGTCGGAGACCGAGAATTTGGCTACCAGTTCGTCGAGCTGCGCGTTGGTTTCGGACGCAAGCGGCTCGATCTCGGGAAGCCCCTTGGCGGCGGCCAGCGCCTTCAGCCACTCGATCTCGACGAATACGCGGTAGCGGATCAGACCATATTCGCTGAAGTAACGGGCAAGCCCGGCCACCTTGTCCCGATAGCGGCCGTCAAGCGGGGAAAGGGCGGTGAGAGGTGTGGGGTGAGTCATCCAAGTATCTAATCAGTATGGATAATTTTAACACGACGAGCATTGCAGCCGGAGTCTTTCGGTGACCCGCAAGGCCCCCACAAGAGCGGCCCCCGGTCGGCGCAGCCGACGCGAATTCAAAGCGTTGCTGGAGAACGTGCGTGCCTGCCGTGTATGTGAAGCGCATCTGCCGTTCGGCCCCCGGCCGGTACTGCGCGCCGCGGTTAGCGCGCGACTGCTGATCGTGGGTCAGGCGCCGGGTCGCCGCGTGCACGAAACCGGGATTCCATGGAACGATCCTTCGGGAGACAGGTTGCGCGATTGGCTGCAACTCGAGCGCGAACGCTTCTACGATCAGCGCCACATCGCCATCATCCCGGCCGCGTTCTGTTACCCGGGGACCGGTCCCGGTGGGGACTTGCCGCCGCGGCGGGAGTGCGCGCCGCTTTGGCATCCGCTACTGTTGGCACATCTGCCGAAGCTGCGGTTAGCACTGCTCATCGGCAGCTACGCGCAGGCGTATTACCTCGGCGGCCGGCGCAAGTCGACGCTGACCGACACGGTGCGCGCCTGGCGCGAGTACCTGCCGTATTGCATTCCGCTGCCGCACCCCAGCCCGCGCAACCAGATGTGGTTCAAGCGCAACCCCTGGTTCGCCGGCGAGGTGATTCCATTCCTGCGCCGGAGGATCCACCAGGTTATCGAGGGCGGATGAAACCTCGGGTCGGGTGTGACTTGTGGGACGCTTTCACTTGCCTGCGCCAATCGCGCCTTCGATGATTCCTCCGCCGAGGCACACCTTCGATTCATAGACGACGACGGACTGCCCGGGCGTGATTGCCCACTGGGGTTCCGCGAACTTGATCTCGCAGTGCTTGCGGTCGACGCGCTCGACCTCGCATGGGGCGTCCTTCTGCCGGTAGCGCGTTTTTGCGCCGTAAACCCAGTGACAATGCGGTTGGGCACCGCTGATCCAGTTCAGGTCAGTCGCCGTCAGGGCATCTGCCAACAGTGCCGGATGGTCGTGGCCTTGCACCACGATCAGCCTGTTTGCCGTCATGTCTTTCGCGGCAACGTACCAGGGTTCGCCTTCGCTATCCTTGCGCCCGCCGATTCCCAGTCCCTGGCGCTGGCCGATGGTGTAGTACATCAGGCCGATATGTCTGCCGACGGTCTTGCCCTGCGGGGTCACCATGTCGCCGGGTTGGGTCGGCAGGTAGCGGAGGAGAAACTCGCGGAAGGGCCTCTCGCCGATGAAACAGATTCCGGTCGAATCCTTCTTGTCGTGATTCGGCAGCCCGAGTTTTTTCGCCAGTTCGCGCACATCGCGCTTGTACATCGCGCCCGCTGGAAACAGCGTCTTCGAAAGCTGTGCCTGATCGAGCCGGTAGAGAAAATAGCTCTGGTCCTTGGTGCCGTCCTCGGCCTTGAGCAGTTGAAACAGGCCGTCAACTTGCCGCACCTGCGCGTAGTGGCCGGTGGCGATCCGTTCGGCACCAAGCTGGAGCGCGTGATCGAGGAAGGCCTTGAACTTGATCTCGGCGTTGCACAACACGTCCGGATTGGGGGTGCGGCCCGCCTGGTATTCCGCGAGGAAGTTGCTGAAGACCCGGTCCTTGTACTCGGCGGAGAAATTCACTGCCTCGATATCGATGCCGATCAGATCGGCAACCGACACCGCATCGATCAGGTCCTGGCGCGAGGTGCAGAACTCGTCGTCATCGTCGTCTTCCCAGTTCTTCATGAACAGGCCGACGACTTCGAAGCCCTGTTCCTTGAGCAGCCAGGCGGCAACCGACGAGTCCACTCCGCCGGACATGCCTACAACGACACGCGTTTTTTGCATTCGCCGGTCCCGCTCAGTCGAGATGCACCAGCAGATCGAGAGGGGCGCGCGCACCGCGCTGGTAGTCTTCGATGCAGCGAACCACCAGCGGGCTGCGATGGCGGCCGCGGCTGGCGCGGACCTCCGCCGCGGTCAGCCATAACGCACGCACGATTCCCGTATCCAGGGCGCGCTCGGGGTGGTGCGTGCCCAGCCTGCCGGCAAAGGCGAAACGCAGGTAAGTAAGGTTGCGGTCGGGATGCTGCCAGCGATAGACGCCGACCAGGTGCTCGGGCGTGAACTCGAAGGCGGTTTCCTCCAGCGTCTCGCGTGCAGCGCCTTCCACCAGTGACTCGTTGGCCTCCAGATGCCCCGCCGGTTGATTGAGCATCAGACCGTCGTCGGTTTTCTCCTCGACCAGCAGGAACCTTCCGTCGCGCTCGACGATTGCGGCGACGGTCACGTTCGGCTTCCATACTTTTGCAGTCATTCAGATCAGTTTAGGGAACAGTTCGATGAGTCCGCGGTAAACGTACTCGACCGCGATTGCCGCGATGATCAGGCCCATTACCCGGGTGATGATGTTCATGCCGGTCTTGCCGAGGCGTTTTGAAATCCGCGTGGCGGTGACCAGCGTTGCCCATACCGCGACGGCGATGATCAGCGCCGCGATAAGCAGCTTGAGGTGATAACTGAAACTCGGCGACTGGTGGGTGGCGATGATCATGGTGCTGATTGCCCCCGGGCCGGCGAGCAGCGGGATGCCGAGCGGCACCACTGCGACCGCGTGTTTTTCCGCCGCCTCCTCAGCTTCGTCCGGCGTCTGCCGGATCCTGCTTTCCTTGGCCTGCAGCATCGAAATCGCCATCATCATCAGCACGATCCCGCCGCCGATCAGGAAGGAAGGGATGCTGATCCCGAAGAAATGCAGAATTTCCGTGCCGACCAATGCGGCTGCGCCGAGGACGCAGAACACCGTCATCGCCACGACCCGGGCAATGCGTGCCCGCTGCACGTTGGGCTCGCCATGAGTGGTGCTCAGAAACACCGGTATGCTGGCAATCGGATCGACGATGGCCAGCAGTGTGACGGTCAACTTCAGGATGTCGGCCCATTCGCTCATTCAGGGATTCGGTGCCGCGATCGCATGCGACAGATTGAAGAGGGTGAGGTATCTCATGGTGGGTCCAATCGCTGCGGTTGTCGAGTTCGGTGAGCTCGACCTGGACGCTACGCAATAAAATCGCCGCAAAGATATAGGGAGTTTTTTGCGAGAGCGTCGAACGCCGGAAGCGACAAAAAAGGCAGGCCTGAGGCCTGCCTCGCGCTGCCAAAATCGCTTCAAATCCGTAATTGAGGCCGGTCGATCAGGCGGAATTCGCCCGGCAGGATGCCATCCAGGGCCCAAGGCCCGATGCGGAAGCGGATCAGGCGCAGGGTCGGAAAACCTGCCGCCGCAGTCATCCGCCTTACCTGCCGGTTCTTGCCTTCATGAATTTCTATTTCGATCCAGCTGGTTGGAATGTATTTGCGGACGCGGATCGGGGGAATCCTCTCCCATAACCCGGACGGCTGGTCGATGCGCCTTGCGCGTGCCGGATATGTGACGAAGTCGCCCAGGTCGACGCCGGAGCGCAACCGCCGCAACGCCGCTTCGTCGGGCTCGCCCTCGACCTGTATCCAGTAGGTCTTGGGCAGTTTCATTTTCGGGTCGCTGATGTCGTGCTGGAGCTTCCCGTCGTCGGTCAGCACCACCAGACCTTCGCTGTCGGCATCGAGCCGGCCAGCCGGATAGACGTCGGCGACCGGTATGTAGTCTTTGAGCGTGCGCTTGCCCGCACTCGGACTGAATTGGCAAAGAACGCCGCAGGGCTTGTTGAAGAGCAGAACCTTAGGGAAGCTCTGCATAAGTCCCGCATGCGCGACCGAGGCGATTCGGGTCGAGGGCAAGACGGCGAGGACGCCGTGTAGCCGGACGGCTGTGACTCGTTAGCGGTACGCCCGTTTGCGGGAGCAGCCGTA
>CAYNFN010000210.1:0-6061 GCA_964396485.1 uncultured Alcaligenaceae bacterium | reverse complement strand
CCGGTATCGGCCTGCTGGTGGTGGTTGGTCAGCGCCACCGAATAGAATTCGCCCGCCGAGTTGTCGCCCAGCAGCACACAGGACGGATATTTCCAGGTGATCGCCGAACCGGTCTCGACCTGGGTCCAGGAAATCTTCGAGTTCGCGCCCTTGCACAGGCCGCGCTTGGTGACGAAATTGTAGATTCCGCCCTTGCCGTTCTCGTCTCCCGCGTACCAGTTCTGTACTGTCGAATACTTGATCTCGGCATTGTCCAGCGCAATCAGTTCCACCACCGCCGCGTGCAGCTGGTTGGTGTCGAATTTCGGCGCGGTACAGCCCTCGAGGTAGGACACGTAAGCGCCCTCCTCCGCGATGATCAACGTGCGCTCGAACTGGCCCGACTCCTGGGTATTGATGCGGAAGTATGTGGACAGATCCATCGGGCAACGCACGCCCCTGGGGATGTAACAGAACGAACCGTCGGTGAACACCGCGGAATTGAGCCCGGCATAGAAATTGTCGCCGGTCGGCACCACGGATCCGAGATACTTCTTTACCAGCTCGGGATGGTCTTTGACCGCCTCGGAAAAGGAACAGAAGATGACGCCGACTTCGGCCAGCTTCTTCTTGTACGTAGTGGCGACCGAGACACTGTCGAAAATCACATCCACCGCGACGCCGGCGAGCGTCTTGCGCTCGTGCATCGGCACGCCCAGCTTCTCGAAGGTGCGCAGCAGCTCCGGATCCACTTCGTCCATGGACGCGAGCTTCTTCGGCTTGGGCGCGGAGAAATAGCTGATGTCCTGGAAGTCGATTTTCGGGTACTTGACGTGCGGCCAGGCCGGTTCCTGCATCGTCAGCCAGTGGCGGTACGCCTTCAGGCGGAACTCGAGCAGCCATTCGGGCTCGCCTTTCTTCGCCGAGATCACGCGAATGACGTCCTCGTTCAGACCCTTCGGCACGACGTCCGACTCGATGTCGGAAACGAACCCGTGCTTGTAGGGTTGATTGACCAGGTTCTGGATGACTGCGCTCACCAACCGCTCCCGATGAACCGTTATTTTCGTCAGGCGACGCTGAAGCTTTCGCCGCAGCCGCACATCGCCGTCGCCTTCGGGTTCTCGACCTTGAAGGACTCGTTGAGCCCTTCGCGTGCGTAGTCGAGCAGTGCTCCGTCCACGAACTCCAGGCTGTCCTTGTCCACCACCACCGTGACGTCTTGGGAGTGGAACAACCGGTCGCCGGCGTTGACTTCCTGCGCGTAGTCGAAGGTATAGGCAAAGCCCGAGCAACCGACTTTCCTGACGCCGAAGCGAAGGGCCACACCACCTCTCTTGGCCAGCGCACCGCGGATATGTTTTGCCGCGTTTTCCGTAACTGTAATTGCCATGATCAAGTCACCCTTTACTGATTGCCGAATTCAAACTGCGATTGCCGTCAGGCGCCGCAGCCGGTTGAGCACCGCGGACAACGCCTGTAAAAAATCCTCGACCTGCCTTGCCGTGTTGTGCACCCCGAAACTCACCCGCACCGCACCGCGCGCCGGTTCCGGCGCCACTCCCATCGCCAGCAGTGTCGCGCTGGGTTCCGTGCTGGTGCTGGAGCAGGCGGCACCGCTCGCCACCGCGAAGCCGGCCTTGTCCAGCTCGATCACCAGGGTTTCGCCGTCGATGTTGGGGAAGGCGAAGTACGTGGTATTCGGAATGCGCGGCGCCCCCTGGCCGAAGATCACCGCACCCCTTGCCGATACGCCTTGATCCGCGCGGTCACGCAGCGCCTGCAAATAGCCCGAGATTTGATCCATTCGCTCTTGCGCGAGTTCGCAGGCGGCGCCGAAGCCGACGATCGCCGGCACGTTCTCGGTGCCGGAGCGCAGTCCCATTTCATGGCCGCCGCCGTGGATGATCGGCTTCAGTTCCAGCCGCTTGTCCACCACCAACGCGCCGGCACCCTTCGGGCCGTAGATCTTGTGCGCCGAAATCGTCATCGCATGCACGCCCAGCGCTTCAAAATCCACCGGGATCTTGCCCAGCGCCTGCACCGCGTCGGTATGCATCCAGGCGCGCTTCTCGCGCGCTTTCGCGGCGATTTCCGCCACCGGCTGGATCACGCCGGTCTCGTTGTTGGCGAGCATGACCGACACCAGCCCGGTGGCGTCAGTGAATGCCGCGTCGACATCGGCGAGATCGACCAACCCATTGGGCCGGACCGCAAGCTTGCGCAGCTTCCAACCCTGACGCGCCAGGTCCTGCGCCGGCTTCGCCACGCAGGGATGCTCGATGCCGCTGACCACAACTTGAGTGGGCTTCAGATACGCCGCCGCACCCTTGATGAACAGATTGTTCGCTTCGGTTCCGCCGGACATGAATACGACCTGCGAGGCTTGCACGTTCACCAGTCTTGCGACCTGCTCGCGAGCCCGGTTCACCGCCTTGCGCGCACGGGTGCCGAACTCGTGGCGGCTGGAGGCGTTGCCGTACTCCCCTTTGAGGAAGGGCAGCATTGCCTCGAGCACGCGCTCGTCGGGGGCCGTGGTGGCGTTATGGTCGAAATAGACGTGCATCACGTTCAGTTCAGACCGGCGCCGGTTCTTTCGGTTTCGCCAGGTTCTGGCGGTTGTCGTGCATCTGCATGGCCGCTACGTCGGAGGACTTCTTCGTTTGCTTCGCCACCAACTCGGATAGCTTCACCGCACCGAGGTAGTCGAAGATGTGCTTGTTGAGGTCGGCCCACAGATCGTGGGTCATGCACTTCTGCTCATCCTTGCAGTTTTCCTTGCCGCCGCATTGGGTGGCATCGATGGGTTCATCCACCGCGACGATGATGTCGGCCACCGAAACTTCCCGGGTCGGCCGCGCCAGGTTGTAACCGCCGCCCGGACCACGCACGCTGGACACCAGCCCCTGCCGGCGCAGTTTGCCGAACAACTGTTCGAGGTAGGACAGCGAAATTTTCTGCCTGTCGCTGATGTCCGCCAGCGTCACCGGACCTTCTCCGTTGCGCATCGCCAAATCGATCATGGCGGTTACTGCAAAACGCCCTTTGGTCGTGAGTCGCATGGTCGCCTCTGCTCAATAATTCATGAAAACAGTAACTTATAAATCCTACTAACGCGCTCAAGTATACTCAAACCCGAGTGCTTTAGTCAACAATTCGGTTCAGGTAGGCGGGATCGAACTTGTCTGTAGTAGCGCGGGCGTCCTCGACCTTGACGCCCATTCGGGCAAGCTGCTCCAGGATGTAGTCGATGCGCCTGTCCGCGGACACGCTGTGGTCGATCAGGCCGTGGATCGCCTTCACCACCGGATCGTTCACGTCCGGACCGATACCGTAAGCAGAAAACCCCATTTTTTCAGCGGTCTGCTCGCGCGCGCTCATGGTTTCGTCGTCCAGGATCCGAGCCGGGATACCGACCGCGGTCGCGCGCGCCGGCACATCCTTCACCACCACTGCATTCGAGCCGACCTTGGCGTGGTCGCCGATCGTGATCGGGCCGAGAATTTTCGCGCCCGCTCCCACCACCACCCCATTGCCGAGCGTGGGATGGCGCTTGCCCTTGTTCCACGAGGTGCCACCCAGCGTGACGCCGTGATAGAGCGTGCAATCGTCTCCGATCACCGCGGTCTCGCCGATCACCACGCCCATGCCGTGATCGATGAAAAAGCGTCTTCCGATGCTCGCGCCGGGATGGATCTCGATGCCGGTCAGCCAGCGCCCGATGTGGGAAACGAAACGCGCCAGCCACTTCAGGCCCCAGCCCCACAGCCGATGTGCAAGCCGATGGAACAGCAGCGCGTGAAAACCCGGATAGCAGGTGATGACCTCCCAGGCAGAACGAGCCGCCGGGTCCCGGTCGAATACCACGCAGATCTCTTCACGAATTCGGCTCAACATAGGATAAACCTTCGAAGTTTCAGGTATTTTCATAATTATGACTGATTTGGTCAACTATTCGTTCCCACTGCCAATACGGTCCTGAATCGCGCGCAGGAATCCACGAAGGATGTTTACTTCCTCCTTTTCCGGGCGCGAGCGGGCGAACAACCGGCGCATGCGCTGCATCAGGCGCTTCGGCTGCTGCGGGTCGAGAAATCCGCTGGCAAGGAAGACCTCCTCAAGCTGTCGGTAGAAGCCCTCAACTTCGTCGTGGGTCGCCGCCTCTGAACTTCGTGGCTGACGCGGCGCTGTACCGCCCGCGCTCATGCGCAGTTCGTACGCAAATACCTGCACCGCTTGGGCCAGGTTGAGCGAGGCATAGTCGGGATTGGCCGGGATCGCCGTGATCAACTGGCACTTGTTGACGTCGCGAACGGTGAGCCCGGTCCGTTCAGGACCGAAGACCAACGCCACTTCGCCGTGTGAGGCGTCCTGCACCAGGCGTTTGCAGGCCTCGCGGCAATCCACGACTTCGTGCGTGAGGTCGCGATGACGCGAGGTCGCGGCCACCACCAGTACCGTCCCTGCGAGTGCCTCGTCCAGGCTGTCGCAAACGACGGCTTCGCGCAGTACATCGAGCGCACCGGAAGCAAAAGCTTCCGCGTCGGCATGGGGAAAGTGTTTCGGTTTGACCAGAACAAGATGCGAAAGACCCATCGTCTTCATCGCGCGCGCGGCTGCGCCGATGTTACCGGGGTGGCTGGTCTCGCAGAGCACGACCCGCACCCGCTCAA
Source organism: uncultured Alcaligenaceae bacterium (assembly GCA_964396485.1). Lineage (GTDB taxonomy): Bacteria > Pseudomonadota > Gammaproteobacteria > Burkholderiales > JACQAP01 > JACQAP01. Next base: position 1,409 of record CAYNFN010000210.1, on the reverse strand, counting down.
GTGCGGCTGGGGTCATCATCGAATAGAATTGCGGCTTCGTTCTTTACCAGCGCCCCACTCCTCATGCATCCGATGCTCAACATCGCGGTGAAGGCCGCGCGCCGTGCCGGCGGCATCATCGGCCGCGCATCCCAGAACCTGGACGTTCTGACCATCAAGCACAAGAGCCTTAACGACCTGGTCTCCGAAGTGGACCGCGTATCGGAAGAAGCGATCATCGACGTGATCAAAAGCGCGTATCCGGAGCACGCGATTCTAGCAGAGGAAAGCGGCGCCTCCGGCGATTCGGAATACGTCTGGATCATCGATCCGCTGGACGGCACCACCAACTTCCTGCATGGCTTTCCGCAGTACTGCGTTTCCATCGGGCTGCTGCACAAGGGCGTGCCGACGCAGGGCGTGATTTTCGATCCGACCCGCAATGACCTCTATACCGCATCGCGCGGCCGTGGCGCATATCTCAACGACAAGCGGCTGCGGGTATCCAGGCGCGACAAACTGATCGACGGCCTGATCGGCACCGGCTTTCCATTCCGCATGTTCGAATACCTGGACGCCTACAACGCCATGCTCAAGGACATGATGACCAAGTGTGCCGGCGTGCGCCGACCGGGCTCGGCCGCCCTCGACCTGGCCGCAGTCGCGGCCGGGCGTTTCGACGGCTTCTGGGAAGTCGGGCTCTCTCCGTGGGACATGGCGGCAGGAGTACTCATGATCACCGAGTCCGGCGGTCTGGTCGGTGACTTCGAGGGCAACGACAAGTACATGGAGCGCGGGCAGATCGTCGCCGGCAACCCGAAGATCTTCAGCCAGATCCTGCACGTGCTCCAGCCCCACCTGACTGCAAAGATGAAGGCCTGAATCGCTTGCTTGCCGAAATGCTTTTCAGGAAGTCCTGCGGCAAGTGAAGAACGGGGCCTTTCGCCCCGTTCTGTCGGCGCCTAATAGGATCCCGTTGCCTTGCTTGCCGAGGCGTCGCCCTCGCGCATCTCTGCTACCGCACTCTTGGCAGCGGCGGCCAGGAAGGCGTTGTCGGCCAGCAAGGTCACGAACAGAAAGCCCAGCCCGATCATCTGTTTTGCCATCGCGGTCGACCCGCAATGGATTCCCGCATGGATGCCATGGCGCTTCGCGCCTGCCATGATGGTCTTGATAGCGTCTACAACGATCGGGTCTGTCGGCACGCCGGACGGAGCACAGCCAAGAGAGATCGCCAGATCATTCGGGCCGATGTAGATCGCGTCGAGACCCGGGACGCACAGGATTTCGTCGAGATTGTCGACCGCCTGCCTGGTCTCGATCATCGCCATCGCGATCATCGTATCGTTGGCGTGTTTGAAGTAATCCGCTCCTCCATACCACGTGGCGCGAACCGGACCGAAACTGCGGTAGCCCGCGGGCGCGTACCG
>CAYNFN010000209.1:0-2238 GCA_964396485.1 uncultured Alcaligenaceae bacterium | reverse complement strand
CGTGAGCGACACGTCACCGTGCTCGCGCTGCCCGCACTTGAGGTTGGCCGGCACGGCGACATCGATTTGCTTCGGATGCGGCAGGCGCAGGTTATCCATGTAGCCGGCGAAGTCGGCTTCGCCGATCTCGCCACCCAGGCGCGGATTGAAGCGCCGCTCCTCCGCGACGCTCGTCACGGTGAGACCGCGATAGTCATGCCCAGGGTAGAGCAGGCAATTTTGTGGCAGCGTGAGAATCTGGGTGTGCACCGAACGGTAGAGTGCGTGCGGGTCGCCTTGCTGGAAATCCGTGCGCCCGCTGCCCCGGATCAGCAAACAGTCCCCGGTAAATGCCATGCTTTCATCGTCGAGCACGTAGGTCAGACACCCGTTGGTGTGACCCGGCGTGGCGCGGATCTGGAGACGGCGTCCGCCGAATTCGATCTCGTCGCCATGCGCAAGATAGCGGTCGGCACCCTCGGCGCCACTGCTTTGCGACACGGCGATCCGGCTGCCGAATCGCCGCTTCAGAATCCACGCGCCCGTAACATGGTCAGCGTGGACATGGGTTTCCAGCGTGTAAAGCAGGCGCAGTTCGAGTTCGCTTACCAGCGCCGCGTCCCGGCGCGCCTGCTCGAAGACCGTGTCGATCAGTACCGCCTCGCGACTGCGGCTATCGCCGAGAAGGTAAGTATAGGTTGAGGACTGCGGGTCGAATAACTGCCTGAGTATCAGCATTCCACGCCCTGGCGTCTGAATCTGCAACCGTGTTCGCGTCAATCGATGATCAGGAAAGGTACGGTCTGTGTACCGCGGGTGCGGATCCCTGATCCCGAATATAGTTTACCCTTGGTGAGTACCAGGCAGGGGAACGGAATGTCGTCCACAACGAAAGCAAAGAGGGGTCGGGTCCCGCGCTGGATCGTCTACATCGTTCACTGCGCCGACGGCAGTCTGTATACCGGCATCGCCAAGGATGTCGCGCGGCGGATAGAAGAACACAATTCGAACAATCTGCTGGCCGCCAACTACACCCGCGCCCGGCGCCCGGTCGTGTTGGTATATCAGGAATTGGCTGCGACGAGGTCGGCGGCACTGAAGCGCGAGCACCAGATCAAGCAGATGAGGCGGCGGGAGAAGCAGACGCTTGTTCGGGGCAGGACCGAAGACATCAGGGACAGACTGAGCCGTAAACGCGGTGATCCTTAGCCGCGGTAGCCGGACATTCCGAGACGGACTTTCCACAAGTTCTCCGGCTCTGGCGTAAGATTTTCCTTTGACTTGGAGAAATCAAGATGAAGGTTTTCATCACCGGCGGCGGCGGGTTTCTCGGTTACCGGCTCGCGCTGCGGTTGCTGGAGCGCAAGACGCTGGCCGGGCCGGACGGCAAGCCCGCATCCATTTCCCGGATCAAGTTGTTCGATGCCGCTTTCCCGCAGAATCCCGATCCCAGGCTGGAGTGCGTGAACGGAGACATCGCGCAGCCCGCCGCCATCGCAGCCGCGATGGATGCCGATACCGGTTCGGTTTTCCATCTCGCGGCGGTGGTCAGCGCGGGCGCCGAAGCCGATTTCGATCTCGGCTACCGCGTCAACCTCGACGGCACACGCAATCTGCTCGAGGCGTGCCGGAAACTCAAGTCCCCGCCGCGGTTGGTGTACGCCAGTTCGCTGGCGGTGTTCGGTGGGAAATTGCCGGCGGTGGTGGACGATTCGATCACACCCAACCCGCAGACCTCCTACGGTACGCAGAAAGTGATCGGCGAGTACCTGGTCAACGATTATTCGCGCAAGGGCTTTCTCGACGGCCGCAGCCTGCGATTGCCGACTATAGTCGTGCGCTCAGGCAAGCCCAATCTCGCCTCGACTTCGTTCGCGAGCGGCATGTTCAGGGAGCCGCTGAACGGCGTGGTGTGCGAGGTTCCTGTGGAGGATTCGACCGAACTCTTGATCCTGTCGCCCAGGCAGGTGATCGAGTCCTTTGTGCATGCCCACGACCTGCCGTCCTCCGCATGGGGTACGAGTCGTTCGATCAACCTTCCGGGCATCACGATCTCGGTGAAGCAAGGCGTCGAAGCGCTGCGCCGCATCGCCGGCGACGAGGTTGCCGCGCGTGTGGTGTTCAAACCCGTCGAGCGGATTCAGAAAATGATCGTGACGTTTCCGGCGCACTTCAAAACACCGAGAGCGGTGGCGATGGGCTTCAAGGCCGACACGGATATCGACGGTATCATCAAGACTTACATCGCCAGCGAAGGCA